>JAGOXN010000022.1 GCA_018059685.1 Steroidobacteraceae bacterium
ATGACGACGACAGTATCTGGGGTCTGGTCGCCTTCCTGCAGGAACTTCCGACACTCGACGAAGCCGGATACGTGGCCCTCACGGAAGGCGTCGGCGACAGCAGCCACCCTCACGACGAGCACGAGCAAGGTCCCGGCACTGGCGGGGTTGGCTCGCACGATTCAGCGGCCGATGCCCGGGATGAGACTACCCGCGACGGTACAGCCTCCGAGGCCGTTCACGCGCACGAGCATGCGGCCGGAGAAGGACATGATCACTGAGGGCGAGCGCCCGATGGAATCACCGAGTGAGCGAAACATGCCCAAGGGACCGGCATTACAGGCGGCCGCGCAAAGACACCGCGTGCTGGTCGTCGAGGACGAAAGCGACCTGGCGCGAGTCATCAGGCGACACGTCGAGGACATCGGTTGCGAGGTCCGCGTCGCCGCGACCGGCGAGCAGGCTCTCGACGCCGCCGCTGCAACCGACTTCGACCTGGTCCTTCTCGACGTCATGCTTCCAGGTATCGACGGCCTCGAGGTGTGTCGACGGTTGCGTGCGAGGCAGCAGTACATGCCCGTGCTGATGCTGACCGCGCGTTCGAGCGAGATCGACAAGGTCCTCGGGCTCGAGACCGGAGCCGACGACTACCTGACGAAACCGTTCAGCGTCCGGGAGCTCCTCGCGCGCATCAAGGCCATCTTTCGTCGCATGGACGCATTGGCCGCGCCTCGCGATGCGCCGGACCGGATCCTCGATGTGGCCGGTTGCCTGCGGATCGATCCCGCGAGGCGCGAGGTGCTCATGCGCGGCAAGTCCATCAGCCTGACGCAAAAGGAGTTCGATCTCCTGCGGCATTTCGCAGAGAATCCCGGCCGGGTCTACACCCGGGCACAACTGCTGGATGCAGTCTGGGGTTACAGCCATGAAGGCTACGAGCATGCCGTCAATTGCCACATCAACCGACTTCGCGCGAAGATCGAGCCCAGGCCCAGCGAGCCGAAACTGCTTCTGACCGCCTGGGGTGTCGGCTACAAGTTCACGACGGAACCGCTTCCGCAAGAATGACGCTGCCGCGAACGCTGTTCGGCCGGCTGCTGCTGGTCTTCATAATCTTCGGCGCGGTCATGACGATCGCCCTGCTGGTGGTGATGCAGGTGTCGCATCGGCTGTACCACCTCGAGTTCGATCAGACCGTCAATCGCGACCTGGCGCACAACTATGTCGCGTCGAACTTTCTGCTCACGGATGCGCCTCTGACCGCTAAGACCCTGCACAGGGGCATCGGCAAGCTCGCGGCGGCAAACCCCGAGGTGGACATCTTCCTGCTGGATGAGGACGGCAGCATCGTCGCCTCGTCGGTGCCCGAGACGGCGTGGCGGCGCATGCGTGTCGACATGCGTCCAGTCCAGGACTTTCTGGCGGGGCGTGGGGCACCGATCCTGGGCGACGATCCCAGGGACGCGACCCACGAGGAAGTGTTCTCCGCGGCACGGGTCCGCATCGCGGACTGTCCGGCAGACTATCTCTACGTCGTATTGCGGCGCGGCGAACATCAGCCGGGCGCAGCGCGCCTTCGAACCAACTATGCCGTGGGAGAGGGCGTAGGCGTCATCCTGACCGCCGCCGCCCTCGCGGTCGGCCTGAGCCTCTGGTTCCTGCGCCTGCTCACGCGCCGTCTCGGCGTCCTCGAAGCGGCGATTCGTGACTTCAGGGACACCCATGCCATCCGGTCGCCTGATCCGGAGGGTCCAGATGTGCCGCCCTCCGGCGACGAGGTCGATCGACTCGAGGCGCTGTTCCGCGATCTTGCGCGGCGAATCGAAGCCCAGATCGAGGCGCTCGAGACCACCGACGTGATGCGCCGTGACCTTCTGGCAAACGTCTCGCACGACTTGAAGACGCCATTGACGACGCTGCTCGCGCACCTGGAGACGCTGCAGATGAAGCGCTCGGATCTCACCGAGGAGGAACGGAGCGAGTTTCTCCGGGTCGCCATGCGACAGAGCCGCCGCATCGGGTTCCTGGTCGAGCAGTTGCTCGAAGCCGCCAAGCTCGACGCAGGGCAGGTGGCCGTGAATGCCGAGCCATTCGCAATCGGCGACCTTCTGCAGGACGTCGTGCAGAAGTTCGCGCTGGCCGCCCAGGACCGTGGCGTCCGGATCGAGGCGGACATCGGGTCGGCGGCAACGATGGTGCATGGCGACATCGCGTTGCTCGAGCGCGTGCTGGACAACCTGCTCGACAACGCCCTGCGGCACACGCCGACCGGTGGGCGGGTCGAAGTTTCCGCGCAACCTTCGGTTGGCTCTGTCCGCGTCGCAGTCACGGATACCGGTCCCGGCCTCTCGGTCGAGCAAGCGGAACGGGCATTCGACCGCTTCTATCGGGGCGATCCCGGCCGCTCGTCGGCCTCTGGTCAGACCGGCCTCGGGCTGGCCATCGTGAAGAGCATCCTCGAATTGCACGGTACCAAGGTCGTGGTCCGGAGCGAGCCAGGGCACGGGGCGTCGTTCAGCTTTGACCTGCCAGTCGTCGCGTAGTCGTCGTGCGTCGACCCCGGTCTGACCGGAACATGTTTGCACCAGTTCAGTGCAGCAGGACCCGCGGTGGTGGCCTGAAGGCTGCCTGGGACTTGTACGTAGCAATGCCGCGTCGCGATATTTGCGAGAACTCTCTGCCGGAGGATTGAGTCGTGTTCAGAGGCACGATGGCCCCTTGCGGTCGGATCGGTCGACCTGCGAGGTAACCATGAACGGAGTGTGCGGTGAGATTCCCGCGAGGAGGATAGTCATGAAACATCTGGTTTCGCTGTTGAGCGCCGGCGTGGTTGCGTTGCTGCTGTCGAGCGGCGCGTGGGCGTCGGACGAGCATCACGTGGACGCCGCGCAGATTGCCGCGGCCAAGACGCCGGCCGACCACGAGGCCATCGCGAAGGCCTACGACACTGAGGCGGCTGAGGCGGACAAGAAGGCAGCCGCGCACGAATCCATGGCGAAGACCTATCGCCTGGGCGGCTCCCCGAAGGGCGATCACGCGGCCATGGGCGCGCACTGTGAAAAGCTCGTGAATCAGTACCGCACGGTCGCCGACGAAAACCGCCAGCTCGCGGCCCTGCATCGGCAGATGGCCAAGGACTGCTGCACGAAGCAGTGAAACCGTCGGCGGCGCACGTGAACGCGTGCGCCGCCAGGCGCGTCTGCGCACAGGAGGCCTCGATGCCGCCTGACGATCACTCCAGCCATGAGAGACCGCACCGGTCCGGGCCCTCGCTCCGCGCCGGGCTCGTCCTGACAGGCTTCGTCGTCATCGCCGGCGGGTTGCTGTTCACCGAGCACCGCGCACATATGCTTGGCGCGCTGATCTACCTGCCGCTGCTCTTGTGCCCGCTGATGCATCTGTTCATGCACGGAAGGCATGGGGGCCATGGAGATCCGCCGGCTTCATCTGGAAAGGAGTGAGCCATGTCGCGCGAATCCTTGTCCACCTCCTACGGCCTGTGGGGGCTCGTCCTCGTCAATTCAGTCGTCTTCATCATGTTCGCGTACAGCTTCTTCAAGCCGCGAACGACGCGCGACTGGCGGTCCTTCGGCGCCTTCAGCGCGTTCCTGGTCGCCCTGTTCACGGAGATGTACGGTTTTCCGCTGACGATCTACCTGCTCTCCGGCTGGCTCCTGACGACCTATCCGGACGTCGACTGGTTCTCGCACGACGCAGGCCATCTGCTGGAGATGATGTTCGGCTGGAAGACCAACCCGCACGCGGGACCGTTTCACATCCTGAGCTTCGTCCTGATCGGCGCCGGCTTCCTGCTGATCTCGGCCGGCTGGCGTGTGCTCTACGAAGCCCGGCGGCTCGGCGCGCTCGCGACAACGGGCGTCTACGCCCGTGTCCGCCATCCGCAGTACGACGGCTTCATCCTGGTGATGCTCGGCTTCCTCCTGCAATGGCCGACCATCCTGACGCTCGCGATGTTTCCGGCCCTGGTCTTGATGTACGTGAAGCTCGCCCGGGCGGAAGAGCGCGAAACGCTGGCGGAGTTTCCGGACGGATACCGCAGGTATGCAGCGGCGGTTCCCGCCTTCGTCCCCAGGTTCGGCCGCCTGTTCGGCAATTCGCCGACCCGGCGCATTTCGGGCGGCTGATCCTGATTCGCGACCTCGCCTGGATCGAAAGGACGAAACGATGACGGACCACCACGCGGGGCATCGCCATGCCGCCCACGGGTCGACGACGGCGGACGGCGCGATCTATACCTGCCCGATGCATCCGCAGATCCGACAGGTCGGGCCGGGTATGTGCCCGATCTGCGGCATGCCGCTGGAGCCCGTCGTCGCCACGGTGGAAACCGGACCGAGCGCCGAACTGGTCGACATGACGCGCCGGTTCTGGATCGGCCTCGCCCTCTCCGTGCCGGTGCTGCTCCTGGAGACGGGCGTCCATCTATTCGAATGGCATTGGCTGCCGCAGCAGACGTCGAACTGGATCCAGGGCGCGCTGGCGACTCCGGTCGTCCTGTGGGCGGGTTGGCCGTTTTTCGAGCGGGCGTGGCGTTCGGTCGTTTCCCGTAGCCTCAACATGTTCACGCTGATCGCGATGGGCACCGGCATCGCCTGGGTCTTCAGCGTGGTCGGCACGGTGGCGCCACAGGTCTTTCCGGCTTCCTTCCGAGGCAACGACGGCGCAGTTGCCATCTACTTCGAGGCGGCCGCGGTCATCACGGTCCTCGTCCTGCTCGGCCAGGTGCTGGAGCTCAGGGCGCGTGAGACGACCAGCGGCGCGATCCGGGCGCTGCTCGATCTGGCGCCGAAGACCGCGCGCCGGATCGCGCCGGATGGCGGCGAGGCGGAAGTCGCGCTCGAACAGGTCGTGGTCGGCGATCGCCTTCGCGTTCGGCCCGGCGAGAAGGTTCCGGTCGACGGAACCGTCGCCGAGGGCCGCAGTGCGGTCGACGAATCCATGGTCACCGGCGAATCCATGCCGGTGACGAAAGAGCTCGGCGCGAAGGTGATCGGCGGCACGATCAACCAGAGCGGGGGCTTGATCATCGTGGCCGAGAAAGTCGGCCGCGACACCATGCTGGCGCAGATCGTCCAGCTGGTCGCCGATGCGCAGCGCAGCCGTGCGCCGATCCAGCGACTGGCGGACGAGGTGTCGGCCTGGTTCGTCCCGGCGGTGATTGCAATCGCAGTGATAGCCTTCGTCGCCTGGTCGATCGTCGGGCCGGAGCCGCGCCTCACCTATGGGTTGATCGCTGCGGTCGCCGTTCTGATCATCGCCTGTCCCTGCGCCCTCGGCCTCGCAACGCCCATGTCGATCATGGTCGGCGTTGGGCGCGGCGCACAGGCTGGTGTCCTCATCAGGAACGCCGAGGCGCTCGAGCGGATGGAGAAGATCGACACGCTCGTGATCGACAAGACCGGTACGCTGACCGAAGGCAAGCCGGCGGTGACCTCGATCGTCACCGCGGCCGGATTCGACGAGGCCGAGGTCCTGCGGCTCGCCGCGAGCATCGAGCGGGCGAGCGAGCATCCGATCGCGCACGCCATCGTCACGGCAGCCGAGCGCCGCGGGCTGCAGCTCGCACAGGTCGAGGCATTCGATTCGCCTGCCGGGCGCGGCGCGCTCGGCACGGCGGAGGGACGCAGGGTCGTGCTCGGCAACGCCCGCTTCCTGCAGGAGCTGGGTGTCTCGACGGACGCGCTGGCGAAGGAGGCGGAACGGATGCGCGAAGATGGCGCGACGGCGATCTTCGCCGCCGTGGACGGCCGGGTCGCCGGAGCGCTCGCCATCGCCGATCCGGTGAAGGCCAGTACCCCGGAGGCACTTGCGGCACTGAAGGCGGCCGGCATCAAAGCCGTGATGTTGACCGGCGACAACTGGACGACCGCGAGAGCCGTCGCGCGGCGGCTGGGCATCGAGGACGTGGAGGCCGAAGTCCTGCCAGACCAGAAAGCGGCGGTCGTGCGGCGCCACAAGGCTGCGGGACGCGCAGTCGCCATGGCCGGCGATGGCGTCAACGATGCGCCGGCGCTGGCTTCGGCCGATGTCGGCATCGCGATGGGAACAGGCGCCGACGTCGCGATCGAAAGCGCTGGCGTCACGCTGCTGAAGGGCGATCTCACCGGCATCGTCCGTGCGCGCCGGCTCTCAGAGGCGACGATGCGCAATATCCGCGAGAACCTGTTCTTCGCGTTCATCTACAACGCGCTCGGCGTGCCGGTCGCGGCCGGCGTCCTCTATCCCGTCTTCGGAATCCTGCTGTCGCCGGTCATCGCGGCGGCGGCCATGGCGCTGTCTTCGGTCAGCGTCATCGCCAATGCGGCGCGCCTGCGCCGAACGGCTTTATGAGCCCGGGAAGATCGTTGCCTGCGCCCGAGCTGCGAGAATGATCCGCGGATTGAGCGCGAACGCGACGAATCGCGAACATTCACGGGGCGGGCCGCGGGCCTGGGTTTTCATGATTTACAGGAGGTGGACGTGAAACTGATCCGGTCGACGTGCGCAGTGGCTGCGATGGTGGCGCTCGTGGCCTGTGCGAAGGGATCTGGCACGCCGGAAGTGGACGAAAAGCCGGGAGCGTCATCGGCGCTGGCGACGTCGGCCAAATGCTCGCGGCCTGATGGTACCCGGCATGGTGCTAGGCTCGCCCGGCATGGAGCAGGGCGGAGTGAAACAGCCTTACGACGTGCTCCTCCTCGCTCAGGACGGCTCCACGTCGGTCTACGCGCATTACGACGACGGGCACTGACTGCGCTTTCCTGAGTGCCCCGAAGGATGATCCCGGGCCCTTGAACGAGGCGAGAGACTGCGTTTCCTGTGCAAGTGATTACGCCTCGCCAGACCGCGCATCACACATATGTGCCGGCGCTCGGCCACGGCTGGCTGACGCCCTGCTACGACACGGTCGTGCGGCTGGCCACGCGCGAACGCAGCTTCAAGACGGCTCTCATCGAACAGGCGCAGGTCGACCGTGGACTGACGGTGGTCGACCTTGCAACGGGAACGGGCACATTGGCGGTATGGATGAAGCAACGCGAGCCGACTGCCACCCTGATCGCCGTCGATGTGGATCAGGCCGTCCTCGCCATCGCCCGGAAGAAGGCCGCTTCGGCTGGCGCCGACGTGCAGTTTTCACGTGCCCGATCGACCGAGCTTCCATTCCGTTCCGAGTCCTTCGACCGGGTCGTCTCGAGCCTCTTCTTCCATCACCTGACATGGGACGACAAGGTGGCGACGGCGCGGGAAGCCTTTCGCGTGCTGCGAAACGGCGGCGAGATGCACCTGGTGGACTGGGGCCATCCTGCGGGAGCGCTGATGCGTGCGATGTTCGTGGCAGTGCAGATTCTGGACGGCTTCGAGAACACACGCGACAACGTGAAGGGACGGCTCGTGCCACTGCTGCAAGGGGTTGGCTTCGTGGACGTGTCCACGTATCGTGCTTTCAACACGATCTTCGGCACTCTGAGACTCTCCCGAGCCACGAAGAGACACGGACCATCGTGACGCCCATGGATCGTCCGGCAGAGGTCGGCGGGCCCGGGCCTCGTCGATCCCATGAGCCATGCTGCCAATCCTCTACGCGGACGACCACCTCGCGGTCGTGAACAAGCCGTCTGGCCTGCTCGTGCATCGCTCGATCGTCGATCGTCACGAGCGCCGCTTCGCCGTGCAGATGCTGCGTGACCAGCTCGGCCGGCGCGTCTACCCGGTGCATCGCCTCGACAAGGGCACGTCGGGCGCACTCGCGTTCGCACTCGACCGCGACACCGCACGGACCCTCGCCACCGATTTCGCCGGACAGAAAGTCGCGAAGACCTACCTCGCCGTCGTGCGGGGCTGGATGCCCGAGGCAGGCGAGATCGACCACCCGCTCGTTGCGGTGGATGACGCGCTCGTCCCCTCCCCAGCCGGCGGTGCGAAGCCCGCGCTCACGCGCTATCGCCGGGTCGCCGTCGCCGAACTGCCGCACCGCGTGGATCGTTACCCGACGGCACGCTATTCGCTGGTCGAGCTTCATCCCACGACCGGCCGCCGTCACCAGCTGCGGCGGCACCTCGCCCACGTATCGCACCCGATCATCGGTGACTCGACCTACGGCAAGGGCCGCCACAATCGACTGTTCGCAGGCCTGTTCGATGTACGCAGACTGCTGCTCGCCTGCGTGCGCCTGGAGTTCACGCACCCGGTCACGGGCCGGGTGCTGCAGGTCGAGGCGTCGCCCGGTGACGCCTTCGAGGCGGTGCTCGCCCGCCTCGGCTGGGAATGGCGATTGCCCGGGACGGCGCTCAGCCTTTCTTCGCCTTCACCTTCGTCGTGAGCGTCGCGATCTCGGCCCGGCGACCTTCGTCCGCCCGCTCGCGACCCGGGCGGGCCGGCGCCTTTGCGGCCTTCTCCAGGTACCTGAGCGCCTTGGCGTATTGGTCCTGCTCGACCAGGAACTCGGCGTAGAAATAGTTCGGGTCGATGCCGTCTGGATTCAGCGCGAGCGCCTTCTCGAGCATCCTGCCCGCCTTCTCGTCGTCGCCGAAGCCGATGGGGAACCCGGGCACCTTGTAATAGAGCGCACCGAGGCTCGTGTACGCGGAGCCGTCGAGCGCGGTGGGGTCGATCTCGAGTGCCTTCTCGAGGTTGCCGCGCGCTTCCTTCGCGATGCCAAGCGCGCCGAGACCACCCTTGGCGCCGGCGTAGCTGCTCTCGATGATGCCTTCCCAGATCAGGGCTTCGGCGCGTCCCGGATGCTGCTTCGTGAAGTCCTCCGCGCGCTTCCCGAGGGCCGCGAACGCCTTCACTCGCGGATCGCCCGCGGGCGTGTCGTAGTTGACTGTTGCCCAGGCCTGCTGGATCGCGAGCAGCTGGGCGTCGAACGCGGGGTCGCTGGCCGTCCCGGCGCGCGCCGCGAGGCTCGCGACCAGGATGACTACGCCAGTCAGGGTACGGTGGAGCTTCATCGGGGGATTCCTCTCAGGGCTTTACGGAGGCAGGAGTCGATTCTCCAGCGTAGCGCCGGATCACGGGGAGCTGCTTGCGGAGCGCGCCGTCGACAACTCGTGGAAGCAGACCGTTCACGCGGGCAAAGAGCTTTTCGGGCCAGCCGATCACGGCTTCGAAGCGACCGCCGGTCAGCATGTCGCAGACGGCCTTTGCGACGAGTTCGGGCGGATCCATCGCGACGCCGAGTTCGGCGTTCATGCGTTCGACCGCCGACGTGTTGATTCCGGTGCGCGTGGCGCGGGGCGCGACATAGCGAACCCGCACGTTCGAGTCCGCGATCTCGCGGCGCAGCGCCTCGGTGAACCCGCGCAGCGCGAACTTGGTCGCGGAGTAGACCGCGTAACCGGGGTAACCGATGGCGCCAAACACTGAACCCGTATTGAGGATGCAGGCCTCGGGCTGGCGACGCAGGTGCGGCAGCAGCGCGTGGCAGAGGTGAATCGGCGCCTGCACGTTGATCGCGATCGCCAGATCGAGGTCCGAGGCCGGCTGGTCCTCGAACATCCGGAAGTGGTTGATGCCCGCGTTGTTGATGAGCACGTTCACGCCCCCTTGCCAAGTCTCCGCTGCAGAGCAGACGCGCGCGCGGTCTCCAGCGCTCGTGAGGTCCGCCGCGATCGTCCCGACGCGGCGGGCGTGAAATACGAATCGCCGCGCGGCCCGCGCGAGCGCCGCCGCGTCGCGGTCGACCAGCAGGACGGATGCGTGGCGCTCGAGCAGTTCGTTGGCGACGGCGCCACCGATACCTCCGGCGCCGCCCGTCACGAGCGCGCGGATCGATTGGGTTCTCATGCGGTTCTCCTCTGGCGGCCGTTGGTGGCCATCACAGGCGACTGTGCCTCGAGACCCCGGAACACCTGGCCGTACAGCCAGTACATGCTGCGCGCGCAGCGGACGACGGCCGCGCGGTCCTCGGCATCGCTGAACCGCGCGAGGATGCCCGCGAGGTGATTCACGTGCTCCTTATCGAGTTCGCCGTGGCTGCGCAGGTAGCTGAAGGCGTTCGACGGCAGGTCGAGGGCCCGCTGGATGCGATCGGCCGCCTGCAGTGCGAGCGCGACACTGGTGCCCTCGAGCACGTGCACCATGCCGAAGAAACCGACCGGGTTGCGGCGCATCACTGTGTCGTACGCGCAGGCGACCATGGCATCCGTCGCGACGGCCGGCTCGGAGGCTGCTGCTGCCCCCCGGTCACCGCCCGCGTTCTCGATGTCGTTCAGGATCCACTGGTCGTGCCCGGCCTCCTCGTCGAGGTAATGAAGCACCGCCTCCTGCAGCCATCCGCGCCGCTCGGGCAGGCGTGCACCGAGCGCCATCATCAGGGGCACGGTGTGGCGGACATGGTGATAGGCCTGTGTCAGGAACGCGATGTAGAGCTCCCGCGTGACCTCGCCCGCGAGGCAGCGCTGGATGACGGGCGCCGCCAGCAGGAAGTCGCGGTCCGGCGCCGTGTCGCGCGCCAGCTGCTCGTGGAAACTCATCGATGACCTCGGTCGTGTATGGAAATCGTCCCGGTACAGTGCATCGAGCAGTGCGCCGTGCCGCTCGAGGATGGCCGCACGACGCAGGCGGCCGTTCGATGTGAGCAGGCCGTTCTCGAGCGTGAAGGCTTCCGGGGAGCGTGCCCATCGACGCACCTGCGCGTAGTCGGGCAGGCGTGCGTTGGCCGCCGCGATGCTGCGATCGATGCCCGAGTCATCCTCATCCGCGGCGGCGCTCACGAGCGCCACGGCGTAGGGTCGCGACTCGCCGTGCACGAGCACGTTGCGGATGCCCGGCTGCTGCACGACCTCGCGCTCGACCCACTCCGGCGCGACGTTGCGGCCAAAGCTCGTGATGTACACGTTG
This sequence comes from Steroidobacteraceae bacterium, assembly GCA_018059685.1. Taxonomy (GTDB): domain Bacteria; phylum Pseudomonadota; class Gammaproteobacteria; order Steroidobacterales; family Steroidobacteraceae; genus RPQJ01. Next base: position 10,822 of record JAGOXN010000022.1, read on the forward strand.
CGCAGTCGCCCGCGCACATGGACGTAGCCGTCGGCATCGATTTCGCCGAGGTCACCTGTCGCCCACTCTGCGTCCGGTCGGCGCGGTGGATCGCCCAGGTAGCCGTGCATGGTCACACCGGACACGAAGAGCTCACCGTCGTCGCCGACGCGGACGCGCGCATGCGGCAACGGTCGTCCGACACTGCCGATGCGCCGCGCCGCGGGCGTGTTCAGGCACACGACCGACGCGCATTCGCTCAAGCCGTAGCCTTCGAACACCGGCAGGCCCGCGGCTTCGGCGCGCGACAGGAGGGCGAGCGACACCGGGGCGCCGCCGACGGCAACGAATCTCAGCGACCGGGGTGCCTGCCAGCCGCACTCGACTGCGGTCACGACCAGTCGCAGCAGCTCAGGCACGAGCACCAGGCTCTGCGGTCGGGCCTGGTCGATGCAGGCGAGCAGGCGAGGCACGTCCGGGCCGGCATGGCTCATCCCGGTCTCGGTCGCGGGCGGCAGCAGGCAGGTCGCCCCCGTGAGCAGGGGCGCATGTACACCGGCAATGTTCTCGAGCAGTGTTGCAAGCGGCAGCAGGCACAGGTGCCGCTCGATCCCGAGCGACGCGCTCGCGTGCGCGAGCGACCGGGCCACGGCCTCGAGCTGCCCGGCGCCGAGGCAAACGCCCTTCGGGGTACCGGTGCTGCCCGAGGTGTAGGTCACCTTCGTCGTGCCCGGGGGCAGGGCCGTGCGCTGCGCCTCGTCCAGTCGCCTGCGAAACAGCGCGAGCCCCGTGCGCCCGGAGATACCGGCGCTCGTCCACCCCTGCAGCCACTCGCGCATGCCGGACGGATCGTCGGTGAGCAAGCCGTCGATCCCGGAGTCGTCGAGCGCGTGCTGCAATTGCCCGGGCGTGAAGTAGCCCGGGAGCGGCACGCAGGGCAGGCTCCGCCGGTGCAGCGCGAGGTCGGCAACGGCCCAGCTCACGCCGTTGTCGGCGAGCAGCGCAAATCGCTCGCCGCGCGCGGCGAGCCAGTCGCCCTCCTCCTCGACGATGCCCTCGATCTCGTCGTAACTCACGGCCTGGCGGCCGTCGTCGAGCGCATGTCGCGCCCGGGTGGTCGCAGCGCGGGCGTCAGCGTTCATGCGTGACTGCGCTGAAGCCCGGCAGTCGCCTGCTGTTCGGCAGGTATCCCGCGAAGACCCGCGGGTCCGTCTCGAAATATCGCCCCCACTGGTCCCGTCCCTTCGAGACGCGGGCGCCATCCGCGCGGGCGAGTTCGACGAGCGGCGCGCCGAAGCCTGCCAGGATCGTACGCACGCTGCTCGTCGCCGTGAAGGCAATCCACCGGTAATCGAGGGACAGGAGGTACGCGGGTAGCAGCGCGACCATGCGCACCGCGGCCCGGCAGTTGGCGCCTGCAAGGTTACCCACCTCGACGACCTGGGACCGGCAAACCGGTTGTCCTGTCGCGGCAGCAATGGTCGCGTCGATGGGTTGCTCCAGGTATTGCTCGAGATAGAGTGGGCGGCACCCGGCATCGCGCAACCCGACCACGCCGCGCAACTGGCCGACGGTGTCGCGGAACGACAGCAGCGTCGGCATGAAGCCCGTCACGTTCGCGTCGTGCCTGCGCTTGAATGCGGCCTGCACGAACGCTTCGAGTTCGGGACGCTGCGACGCCTCGCTGCCTGCGACCGCGAGGCGCAGGGTGCGCCCCAGCGGACGGCGTGGGCCGCGGACGGCGGGTAGATCACTCAAGAACGCTCTCCTCGTGGCCACGCGTTAGACGGTCGCCCGCGGCGCAATCAATCGCGACACCCTGCGAGGCTTCTTTTGTCATTATGATCAGACAGTTACATGGAGACCCGGCAGATACCGCCCGCCGCGATTGATCTGGCAGCCGGTCGCCGTCTAACTGCGCAGGACGCCAGCGAGTGAAAGCGTGAACCAAGACCGGGATCTGGTGCAGCGGATGCTCGCGGGCAACGACCGTGCGTTCAGCGAGTTCTTCGACACCTACTTTCCGCGCATGTATCGCTTTACTTTGCCTCGCGTGAATCGGCACGAGGACACGGCAAAGGACGTGGTCCAGGCGGCGCTCGTCAAGGCCGTGCGCAAGCTCGGCGACTACCGCGGCGAGGCCGCGCTCTTCACCTGGTTGTGCCAGATCTGCCGCCGCGAGATTGCCGATCATGTGCGGGCGCGGCGCCGGCACGACGAGAAGGTGGTGCTCATCGAAGACAGCGCCGAAGTACGTGCGGCCCTCGAATCGATCGAGGCGCCGGCGGGTGACGATCCGCTGCGGCGTTGCGACAGTGCCGAGTTGAAGCGCCTGGTGCACGCCGTGCTCGATCGCCTCCCCGGCCGCTACGGCGAGGCGCTCGAGTGGAAATACGTAGAAGGGCGCTCGGTCGAGGAAATCGGCGACCTGCTGGGTATCGGCCGCACGGCCGCGCAGTCGCTGCTCGCGCGGGCGCGCGTGGCCTTCCGGGAGGGCCTGGAAGCGGTGTTCGGAGCCTCGGCGGCCGACGTGCTGGCGAGCCTGGAGGCCTGAGGGGTCGCAATGTCAGGACATACGCCGACGAGCGGACAGGATGACCAGGACCTCGCAGCACTGCTCGCGGCTGCCGGGCCGCGCGTGCAGCCATCGTCGCTCGACGCGGCACAGGTGCGTGCGGCAGTCGAGGCCGAATGGCGCGACGCCGTGGACGCCCGCCGCCAGAGGCGGCGCTACGCGACGTGGGGGGCAGCAGCCAGCCTCGCCGTCGCGGCGGTCGGCATCTGGGTTGCGCGACCATGGTTGTCGCCTCCCGGCGAGGTCGTCGCAACGCTCACCCGGGTGACGGGCGTCGTCGAGGCCAACTCCGGGAAGGGCCGCTGGACGCCGGTCGTCGATGGAAGCGAGGTCACGACCGGCACGCGATTGCGCACCGGGACCGGCGGCCGCGCAGCGCTGGCGCTGGGCGATGCACTTGCGGTCCGCCTCGACACACACACGCAGGTGACGCTGGCCGATGCGGGACACGCCGCGCTCGACGAAGGCGCTGTGTATGTCGACGCAGGCGCCACCCGCGGCACGCAGGCGCCGCGTTTCGACCTCGAGACGCCAGCCGGCATCGTTCGCCACCTCGGCACCCAGTACGAGGCACGTCTCGCGCGCGGCGCGCTGAGCGTCGGCGTCCGGGAAGGCCGCGTGAGCGTCGACGGCCGGTCCGGACAGGTGACGGCCGGCGCCGGAGAGCGGCTCGTCATTGCCGACGGCCGGATCGAGCGCGAGCGTCTCGACCCGCATGGGGCGGCCTGGACCTGGGTCGGGACGGTCACGCCGCCGTTCTCGATCGAAGGCCGCAGCGTCGAGGACTTCCTCGCCTGGGCCGGGCGTGAAACCGGCCGCCAGATCGTGTACGCATCGCCAGAGGCCGAGGCACGGGCCCGCAGCGTCACGCTCCGCGGCACTGTCGAAGGACTGACGCCCGACGAGGCCGTCGCCGCAGTGCTCGCGACGACGACGCTCGAGCCCGTCATCGAGCCGAGTCACATCCGGGTCGAAGCCGCGAGTCGCTGAGTCGGTAAGTCGCCCGTCAAGCCCGGGACACGCGACCGGCAACCATCGAGCGAGTCGCGTCGCGCACGGGTTCCGCTGCGCCGGGGTCGGCGCCTGCACCAACCGCGTGAGCTCGCGCTTCTGTTGCTCGCTCTCTTAGAAGCTGTGACGCGTCTCCACCAGGAGCTGGATCGAACTGATGTGAGGTTGCCGGACCAGTGGCACGGCGAGATCGATGTGCAAGACGTTTCCCAGGCCGGATCGTGCGTTGCCGATGCGCAGGCCCACACCGACATCTGACAGCAGGCCCAGGGGCTCCCTGCCTGCAACGTCCTGCCCCCAGGTGCGACCTGCATCGGCGAATGCAGCCGCGCCCACGTTGAACAGGCGGAACGGATACCAGTCGGTGTATATCCGCTCCTCCATCGTGACGAGTGCGCTCGCGGTGCCCGACTGATAACGAAGCGGATATCCTCGCAGACCATTGTCACCACCGAGCAGAACCTGGTGATCGAGGTCCGGACGTTCCGCCACCACACCTCGTGCGCTGACGAAGAAGAGGGCATGTGGGGACTGACGGAAATAGTATCGGGCCTCGCCTTCCAGCAGTGTGTCGCGGGGACCGTCGCTTTCCAGGCGGCCGGTCAGTCCGCCCGAGTAGAACAGTGACTGTGCGTCGCTCAGGCGTTTACCGCCGCTCGCCTGGACGCTGCTGATGACGGCGGTGCGGTCGGAGCCCAGGGCACTCGACGCGAGCCCCAACTCGGCACGCAGCGCTCGCCCAAACTGCAGATCCTCGGTTCGGGCCAGCTGGTCCTGGTTGTGCACCTTGACGAAATCGTCCTCGACCCATTCCGTGCCGACCCAGGGATAGACCAACCTCCGATCCGTCGGCAGTGGCGCTGCGAGCGCCTCGTCCGCGGACTCAGTGAACCTGCTCCTGTCGTAGCGCACGCCGCCTAGCCAGCGCTGCGCCCATCCATCCTGCAGGCCTCGGGAACGTCCGCCGTAGATTTCGAAATGATCGGATGACTCGGCGAACGAGTCCAGCACGATGCCTTCCTGGTAGCGGGAGTCGATGCGATCGCCGCCTGCGAGATTGATGCCTGCGCTCCAGCGTGAGTCCAGGGAATAGAAGGGTCGCTCGAGATCCAGTTCGCCGAAGCTGCCGTCGCTGTTGTCCGAATACGCGACCCGCCCGCGCCACCAGCTACCGAGGATCTGCGGATCCGCGTATGTGAAGAGCAGCGTGTCCCGGTCGACATTGCGACCCCAGGACAAAGACACGAGTTCGCCCCGGCCCAGAAAATCCTGGTCTTCGATGCCGAAGGCGACGTGGTTCGCGCCACCCTTGCGGTTGAAACTGAAGCCGGGGTTGAGGCTCCAGACATCCCTCACGCGGACGCGCACATCGACCGCGTTGGTGGCCGCGTGGTAACAGGTGGGTTCGATCCACGCGTCGAACAGGTAGCGCCGACCGCGGAGCAGTCGCTCGGTCTCGGCGAATTCCCGGGCGGACACGGGCCCCGCCGGGTGGAACAACAGCTGCGAGCGAATGGCATCCTCACGGGTCTGCAGGTGCAGGTCGTTGGCCCAGCGATACAGAGCCGCCGACTCGCCGGGCTTCGTCGGATCGAAGATGTCCTCCACGTCGACGTCAATCTGCCCGATCGTCACGGCTCGCCGTTCGAGGTCGGCCAGATCGGGCGTCGGGGTCGTCGTCTCGCATTGCTGGCCCAGACACGCCAAAGAAGTTCCGCCCAGCGCCAGCGACACCAGGGCCCCAAGCACCTGCCGAACCGGTTTCGAGTGCATGCGTCGTTAGACGTTGCATGGCGCCCGACTCAATCGCCGATTGATTGTGCCGAGGGAATACGTCCAACGACCGTGCGCCGACCTCGGCGTTGAGACGTCGCGCCCGTCCTTGCGCAAGGTGTGTCACATGTCATTGATCCTAAAGGGGCTGACCAGATTCTACCCATGGCTGACCCTGACTCTTGTATATCTGGCGCTCGGCATGGTCGGTCGCCTCGTCCTCTGGGCCAGGTTCGGCATCGAGGCTGACGTGGGGATCTCCCAGCTTCCGTACGTCGCCGCGGCGGGCTCGGTAAACGACGCCGTCGAGAGCCTCTACCTCTTTGCGCCGTTTGCGGTCTACACGCTGTTGCTGCCGGATCACTGGTTCCGATCCAGAGTCAACCGCGTGCTCCTTTTCACCGCTTTCACGCTGACCGTTGCCGGCCTGATCTACCTGACGGCGACAGAGTACTTCTTCTTCGAGGAGTTCGACGCCCGCCTCAACATCGTTGCCTACGACTACCTCGCCTTCCCGACCGAGGTGTTCACCGACATCTGGGATGCGTACCCGGTATTGAAGGTGCTGGGCATCGCCATCACGCTGGCCGCGGCGACCCTGCTCCTCCTGCGCAACAGGATCCAGCCCGCCTTCGACCACGTCGTGAAGTTCCCGGATCGCCTCGCCACGTTCGTGCCGTACTGCATTGCACTGGTTCTGGCTGTCGCACTGTATCCAACCGACGCCCTGTCCCTGTCGTCCAATCGGGTCGCAAACGAACTGCTGCAGAACGGCTCCAGCAGTTTCTTCCGCGCCGTCCGCACCAGCGACATCGATTACGAGGCCTACTATGCGAGCGCCAGGCCTGAGGACAACCTGCGGCTGCTCGAGATGGAACTGTCGTCGGACGGCGCCAGATTCACACAGCTGTCTGCCGGCAAGCTGAACCGATTCCATCAGGCCCGGGGCGATGGCCGTGGCAGACTCAACGTCGTCGTGGTCGTCAGCGAGTCCTTTGGAGCCGAGTTCAGCAAGCTGTATGGCTCCAGGAAGGACTGGACACCCAATTTCGACGCGTACGCGAAGCAGGGCCTGTGGTTCTCGAACACCTACGCCTCCGGCACGCGCACCGTGCGGGGGCTCGAAGCGATCACCGCGTCGTTCCCGCCGATCCCGACCGTCTCCATCCTGCATCGCCCCGGTAACCAGGACATCGCTACCTGGGGCGCCGTCATGAACAGTCTCGGCTACCAGAGCAGCTTCCTGTACGGGGGGTACGGCTATTTCGACGACATGAATTCCTTCTTCTCGAGCAATGGGTTCCGGGTGCTGGACCGAACCGACATCGACCAGGTGCGCTTCGAGAACGTCTGGGGCGTGGCGGACGAGGACCTGTTCGACCGCGCAATCACCGACTTCGGCGAGCAATACGCGGCGGGCAAGCCGTTCTTCTCGATCATCATGACGACCTCGAACCACAAGCCCTTCACGTTTCGCACCGGGCTCGAGAGCGAGGGCATCATGGCGACGGGTGGCGGTCGCCAGTCTGGAGTTCGATACGCGGACTATGCGCTCGGGTATTTTCTGCGGGAGTCGCGGAAGCAGCCGTGGTTCGAGGACACCGTCTTCGTCGTGGTCGCGGACCACGGGGCGCGCGTGTACGGCAAGATGGAGATCCCGCTCGAAACCTACGAGATCCCGCTGATGATCTATTCGCCGAAGCACGTTGCGCCGCGCCAGATCGACACCCTGATGACGCAGATCGACATCGCGCCGACCGTTCTCGGATTGCTGGGTCTACCGTATGAGGCGCCGTTCTTCGGCGTCGACGTATTGCACGAAACGACGAACCACACACGCGTGGCGTTGTTCAGTCATAACCACGATGTGGCCATTCTCCGCGACAACGAGCTCGAAGTGTTCGGACTGGGCAAGACGGGCGAGACTCTTGGATATGACCCCGCTTCGAAGACATTGACGCGTCGCGAGGACGACGTCGCACTCCGACAGCTGGGAATTGCGTACTTTCAGACCGCGGCCGAACTATTCAAGACCCGTCGCTACAGGTGAGTCTGGCGCCAAAGCCGACCGAGCTGGACCTGCCCTCACCGCGCCACTGTCGTTACGCCGGCCGGTTCGATGGACTCTTCCATGAATGCGCATGCATCGGCGGCCACTTCGACTGGCGGACGTGGCTGATTGCATCGACGCCTTCTATAATCGAGCACGCTGCCACGGCAACTCAGGCGGAATGAGCGCCGACCAGTTCGCGGCGGCCCATGAGCCAAAGCGGCGAGGTGTCTACTGAACCTTGGTAACTCGCCGTCGCGCAACAATACGAGGCGTGGTCGGCGCGTGCAGCAGCCACGCCAGTGCGCGCATCTGCCGCTCGATCACCTCCAGCATGGATACCGGCCTGGCCGTCCGCCGCATCCTCCCGCAGTGCTCGGACCACGGATACCGCCGGGGCCTCGGTACATATAGTCACTTATGAGATATGGGACTGGCCGCGGTCCAATGCTGCTCCTTGCGGTACTCGCACTGCCGGTCTGCTGGTGTAGTGCACCTGCCGTCGCGGCCGCGCCTTACGCCGGACGCCCGCTGGTCGAGGTTCTGCAGGAGCTCGCTGCCCGGGGCCTGAAGCTCGTCTACAGCAGCGAAGCCGTGCCCGGCGACCTGCGCGTGATGCGCGAGCCTTCGGGCGGCACGCCCGCGGAAGTGCTCGGTGAGGTGCTCGCCCCGCACGGCCTGCGCGCGAAACGCGTCGGGGTGGACACTTATGCGATCGTCCCCGCGAAACCCCGATCCGGCGCAGAGGCTACGCGCCCGGCCGGGTCTCCGGAGGAGGCACGGGTCGACGAGGTCATCGTCACCGCAAGTCGCTACGCCCTGTCCGCCGACGTGCCCGACGTGCACACTTTCCTCACCCGAGGCGAGATCGAGGGCCTGCCGAGGCTCGCGGAGGATCCGCTCAAGGCCGTGCACCGCCTGCCGGGCGCCGCGAGCAATGGGCTCTCGGGCCTCGCCAACATCCGTGGCGGCGAGTCGAATGAGACGCTCATCGTGTTCGATGGGCTGCCGCTGTACGAGCCGTTCCACCTGCGGCTGCTGCTGAGTCCCTCGAGCCTACTGGACCCGCGGACCCTGAGCGGGCTCGACGTGCATGTGGGCGGCTTCACTGCGGAGTTCGGCGACCGCATGAGTGCCGTCATCGAGGCCGAGTCGCTCCGGCCCGAAGCCGACCGTTACTACGAACTCGGGCTGAGCC
>JAGOXN010000163.1 GCA_018059685.1 Steroidobacteraceae bacterium
GAAAGGCTATGCTCGGTATACACGCGCGGCAGGGCCGTCGCTATATCCTAAACATCCGGGGAGCCCATGCCGCAGTTCGCGGACTTCGAGCAGGCCCGCGCCTGGCTCAGGCAGCGCCCGCAGGTGCGCGCGATCGACCTGCTGTTGCCCGACCAGATGGGGATCGCGCGGGGCAAGCGCGTCACCACGGCGGAACTCGAGGACGTCCATCGCAATGGACTGCTCCTGCCCGCTTCGATGTTCGCACTGGACGTCCTCGGCGGAACCGTGCAATCGACCGGACTCGGTTTCGACGAGGGCGATGCGGACCGTGTCTGCCTGCCGTTGCCCGGCTCGCTGGTCGAGGTACCGTGGCTCGGCGAGCAGCTCGCGCAGATGCAGGTTGCGATGTACGAGCACGACCGGTCGCCGTTCTTCGGGGACCCGCGCCACGTGCTGGAGGGCGTGCTCGGCCGTTTCGATGCAGCGGGACTCAGGCCCGTGATGGCGGTGGAACTCGAGTTCTATCTCGTCGACCGCGAGCGCACCGTCGAGGGTCACGCGCAGCCCCCGTGCCAGCCGCTGTCGGGACGTCGCGAGACGAAGACCCAGATCAACTCGATGGCCGACCTCGCCGAGTACTCGGCGGTGTTGCGGGCGATTGGCGAGGCCGCGCGCGTGCAGGAACTCCCCGCCGGCACCGTGCTCGCCGAGTACGGCCCTGGCCAGTTCGAGGTCAATCTGCATCACGTCGACGACGCGCTGCTCGCCTGCGACCATGCGATCCGCTTGAAACGCCTGATCAAGGGCGTCGCGCTGCAGCACGGCCTGGAGGCGACCTTCATGCCGAAGCCCTATCGCGACCACGCGGGCAGCGGCGCGCACCTTCACGTGAGCCTGGTGGATGCCGCCGGTCGCAACGTGTTCGCAGCCGAGGATCCGGCCGGATCGGCGACGCTGCGTCACGCGATCGGCGGCCTCGTCGCCACCATCAATGACACGATGGCCGTCTGCGCGCCGACGGCCAATTCCTACCGCCGCTTCCGCCCGGAAGCCTACGTGCCGCTCAACCCGAGCTGGTCGGTCAACAACCGCGGCGTCGCCTTCCGCGTGCCCCACGGCCCGCCGGCAGGCCGCCGCGTCGAGCACCGCGTGGCGGGCGCCGATGCCAATCCCTATCTGCTCGCGGCCATGGTGCTCGCCGGCATGCACTTGGGCATCGAGCGCAGGCTGGACCCGGGACCGGTGCTCGCCGGACATGCCTACCGCGACACGCAGCCGTCCATCCCGTTGAGCTGGCCGGAGGCGCTCGCGACCTTCGAGCGCAGCGAGTTCGCCCGCGAGTACCTCGGCGCGCGCTTCGCCCGGCTCTATGCCGCAACCCGGCGCGGCGAGATGCAGGACTTCAACTCCCACGTCTCGCCGCTCGAGCACTCGTGGTACCTGACCACGAGCTGACCGCATGCAGCACGTCGCCTCCTACTACGCCGCCTCGGCCAACCCGGCGCCGCTGCGCGGGCCGCTGCGCGGTGACACGAACGCCGACGTCTGTGTCGTCGGCGGCGGGATCGCCGGCTGTTCCACCGCTCTGCACCTCGCCGAGCGCGGTTATCGCGTCGTGCTGCTCGAGGGCAGGCGCATCGCGTGGGGCGCCTCGGGCCGCAGCGGAGGGCAGGCGATCTTCGGGTTCGCGGCCGGGCAGGACAAGCTCATCGCACAGGTCGGCAAGGAGACTGCGCGTCGCATGTTCGACGTGTCGGTCGAGGCCGTCGAACTGTTGAAGGAACGGGTCAGGAGGCACGGGATCGACTGCGACCTGAACTGGGGCCAGATGCACGTCGCGATCAAGCCGCGGCACGAAACGGAACTCGAAGCCTGGCGCGAGGCGCTCGCCGCCGACTACGGTTACACGTCGCTGCGCTGGCTCGACCGCGACGCGCTGCGGCAGATCCTGGCCACGGAGCGTTACCGCGGCGGACTCTACGACACGCGCAGTGGCCATCTGCATCCGCTCAATTACACGCTCGGACTGGCGGCCGCCGCGGAGGACGCAGGCGCCGCAATCTTCGAAGGCAGCCAGGTCACGCGCCTCGACCACGGAGACACGGTCGTGGTGCATACGGCCGGAGGTCGCGTGCGCGCAAGGCACGTCGCGCTCTGCTGCAACGCCTACATCGACGACCTGGCGCCGCGCCTGCGCGCGCGCATCATGCCCGTCGGCACGTACATCGTCGCCACGCGTCCACTCGGCCGCGCCCGCATCGAGGACCTGATGCGGGAGAACGTCGCGGTCACCGACGTCAACTGGGTGCTCGATTACTTCCGGCGCTCGTTCGACCACCGGCTGCTGTTCGGCGGTCGCGTGAGCTATTCAGGCCTCGACCCGTCGAACACGGCACGCGCGACGCGGGCAAGGATGCTGAAAGTCTTCCCGCAACTCGCGGACGTGGAGATCGAGTACTCGTGGGGCGGCTACGTCGACATCACGATGAGTCGCGCGCCCGATTTTGGTCGACTCGCGCCGAACGTGTACTACCTGCAGGGATTCTCGGGTCACGGCATCGCGCTCACGGGCATGGCCGGCAAGCTCGTCGCGGAGGCGATCGCCGGGCAGGCCGAGCGCTTCGACCTGTTCGGGAAACTCGAGCATCGCGATTTTCCGGGGGGCCGTGCCTTCCGGACGCCCGCGCTCGTGCTCGCGATGCTGTGGTTCAGGCTCAGGGACCTCCTTTGATCGCAGCACGGGCTCGACGGCGACGGAAGGCGCCCGTTGCCGAGGCCTGCCGGCTCGCGGGCATCAGGAGCCGTCGCCTGGCGTGGAAACTGTACGCGCTGCGTCGTGGCCGCTAGACTGCCCGCCCGATGTCGGTCGCGCCGTCACTGCCCTTCCGCCTGGAGTCCGTGCGCCGCTCGCGGTGGCTCGCAGGTTTCCTGCTGCTCGTGTGCCTGCTGCGTGTCGGCATGGTGGTCGCATGCACGCCGCACGACCTGGCCGAACTCGGTTCCCAGGATGCCGGGGTGATGACGGTTGCGCACCTCGTCGGCGACGGGGATCGCCACGATCCGGCCACCGGCGATGCATCGGGGCACTGCACGCACTGCGCCTGCCATCATGCGGTGGCGCTGCCTGCGGCGATGATCCCGGTTGAATCGGATCCTGCCGGTCAATTCCTGTCACGACGGGAACATGCCCGAGCCAGCGTCCCGCCCTCCCGGGACCTGAGGCCTCCGATCGCCTGAACACAGCCCTGCGGGACTCGACGTGCCAGCGCACGTCGAGCCATTGCCTGTCGCTGAGAGGATCCCTGATGCCGTCCCACACCACGGCGCGTGCCCCTGCGAGGGCGCGTGCCGGCCTCGCGATCATCGCGTTCGCCGCAACCCTCGCGAGCGCCGCCAGTCCCACCGCCGCCGATCCGTCTCTCGATGGCGTGCGGGCTGCCGTGCGCGAGTCCTGGGCCCGCCATCCCGCGGCGGAGGCCTCGGAACAGGCGCTGGCCGCTGCGGAGGCCCGTGCGCTCGCCGCGGCGCGCCCGCTTTACAACCCCGACCTGGAACTGGCCGCCGACGACGAGGGCCCGGAACAGACCATCACCGGCGGCCTCGCACTCACGCTCGACCTGTCGGGCAAGCGCCGTGCCCGCGCCGACGCTGGCCAGGCCGATCTTGCACTGGCAGAAGCAGAATGGGCCCTGCGACGCAGCGGATTCGCGCACCAGTGGCTCGAGGCCTGGGTCGGGCACGGCATCGCCATCGAGCGCTCCAGGATCGGCGACCAGCGCGTCGAGCTGTTGGAGCACTTCGCGGCGCTGGCCGAACGCCAGCACGAGGTTGGCGACATCTCGAGCCTCGAGCGCGATCTCGCCCTCCTGGCGCGCGACGAGGCCCGGGCCGAACAGGCGAGCCTGCTGGCCGATGTCGCAACCGCCGAGGAAGCCTTGCGCGCCATGGGCGGGACGCCCGCCACCGCCATGGGCCTGCCCCGCGCGCTGGATCCGCCCCCCGCGATGCCTGTGAGTTCGTGGGACGTGCGTGGCGTCCCCGAAGGACGCGTGGCGGCGGCCGCCTCCGCGAGCGCGACCCGTCGAATTGCAATCGCCGAGCGCGAGCGCCGTCCCGACCCCACGATCAGCCTGTACGGTGGCCGCAAGGACCTCGGCGCAGGTGCGGGCAATGACGGTGTCGTCGGACTCGCGGTGAGCATCCCGCTCTTCCTGCGCAACGATTTCCGGGCGGAGCTCGTTGCGGCGCGTGCCGATTCCGCCGCCACGGCGGCCGAGGAGCGGCGCATCGAGCTCGAACTGAAGGCACGGGCAGCGCGCGTCGTCGCGACATACGAGTCCGTGCGCACTGCGTGGTCCCGCTGGTCACAGAGCCCGGCCACCGACGTGTCGGCACGCGCCGCGATGCTCGATCGCCTGTGGCGCGCAGGCGAGATCAGCACCTCGGACCACCTCGTCCAGCTGAATCAATCGCTCGAGACGGCCCTCGCCGCCGCGGACCTGCGGGGCCGGCTGTGGCGCAGCTATTTCGATGCCCTGTATGCAACCGGCCAGCTCGAATCCTGGGTCGGATTCCCGCGCCGCGATTCCGAGGTGACGCCATGACTCATCGCACTCCTGTGGCGACCGCTGCGCTGATCGCGGCGCTCGCATTCCTGACGGCATGCTCGCGCGACGCGAGCGAAATGAAGCCCGCGCGCGACACGAAAACGGCGCCGACCGGGGCCGCCGCAACGGAGCAGCATGCCGCTGCGGATCATGACGCGGGGGACGAGCATGGCGACGAACATGACGACGAGGGCGGATCGCCTCTCGAGCTCGACGGCGACCAGGCCAGGGCCGCCGGACTGCAACTGACGACGCTCGTGCCGACGCCACTGGGCGAGATCCTCGATTCACCGGGCGAGGTGGTCGACAACGCCTACGGCGTGACGCTCGTCACGCCGCGCGTGGCGGCTCTCGTCGTGCGGCGCCACGCACGCCTCGGCGACGAAGTCACGGCCGGGGCGCCGCTCGTGACCCTGTCGAGCGTCGAAGTGGCCGAGGCGCAGGGCCAGCTTCGCATTGCCGAGCAGGAATGGCGGCGGGTGCAGGCGCTCGGCCGCGAGGCGGTTTCCGGCCGCCGCTACACCGAAGCCGCCGTGGCCTACGAGCAGGCGCAGGCTCGCGCCAGGGCGTATGGCCTGGCGGGCAATCCGGGCGGCCAGGCGGACGGAGAATTCACGCTGCATGCGCCGCATGCCGGTCGACTCACCGAGGACGATTTCGTCATCGGCCAGCGCGTCGAGCCCGGCCATGCACTGTTCCGGCTGGTCGACGAGTCAGTGGTATGGGTGGATGCAACGCTGCCGGCGGAAGTGGCGCGCCGCGTGCTGGTCGGAACCGAGGCCATCGTCGCCACCGGCGGCGTGCGGCTGCGCGGCACGGTCGTGCAGAGCGCGCATCGGACGGCGGAGGACACGCGCAACGCGCATGTCCGCGTCGAGGTGCGAAACGACGACGACCAGTTGCACGCCGGTGACTTCGTCGAGGTGAGTCTCCGCACGGGTACGACCCGCAACGACGAACTGGCGGTGCCAACCGCCGCGCTGGTCCAGCTCGAGGGACAGACCGTGGTGTTCCGGGAGCGCGCAGCGGGCGAGTTCGAGCCGGCCCCGGTCCGCACCGGTTCGGTCGTCGGCGACCGTACCGTCGTCACGGAGGGCCTCGCGCAGGGCGACCGCATCGTGACGGCGGGCGCCTATGCGCTCAAGGCGCAGCTCCTCAAGGCGCAGCTGGGGGAAGGCCATGCGCACTGATGCCGCCCGCGCCCGCCGCGGAGACGAGCGATGCTGAACCGCCTGGTCGAGCTCTCGCTGCGCTACAAGGTGCTGGTGCTGATCGCATTCGCCGTGATCGCCTTCCTCGGCATTCGCGCGGTGCGCGACGTGCCGATCGACGCGTTTCCGGACGTCACGCCGGTGCAGGTCAACATCTACACCGAGTCGCCCGGTCTCGCGGCCGAGGACGTCGAGAAGCTGCTGACCTTCCCGGTCGAATCCGCGATGGCCGGCCTGCCCAAGGTGCAGGAGATCCGCTCGGTCAGCCTCTTCGGCCTGTCGTACGTGGCCGTGTACTTCGACGACGACATGGACATCTACTTCGCGCGCCAGCTCACCAACGAGCGACTGCAGGAGGTCGGTGACCGGCTGCCCGAGGGCTACGGCAAGCCCAGCATGGGCCCGAACGCGTCCGGCCTCGGCCAGGTGCTCTGGTACACCATCGAGCGCGCTCCCGGGGTCACGCGCGAGCAGGTGAGCGACATGGACCTGCGCACGCTGCAGGACTGGAC
>JAGOXN010000164.1 GCA_018059685.1 Steroidobacteraceae bacterium
TGCGGGCTCGCGGTCTTCGCCGCCGCCGAGTTCCTCGCGGCCGCGGCACCCAGGTTTGCCATCCTGCTCGCGGCTCGCTTCCTGCAGGGTCTGGGGGTCGCGGCGATCCTGCCCGTCGTATACAGCTACGTGAGTCATCTCTTTCCTGAAGCGAAGCGTGGTCGCGCATTCGGCGTGCTGATCTTCACGATGTCCCTGGGTGCGACGACGGGTGGCCTGCTCGGTGGCCTGCTGATCGACAGTCTCGGCTGGCGCAGCGTGTACTGGATCAGTGGCACCCTGGCGGTCGTCGGTCTGCTACCGGTGGCCAGGTTCGTGCCCGAGGTACGCCTGGACCTGCCCCGACCGCGCTTCGATCATGCCGGTGCGATCGCGTTGTTCGTTGCGATCGCCGCGGTGCTGTCGACACCGATCTGGGCCGGCCATTTCGGCATGGCTTCGCCCGTCACGCTCACGGCCATCGCGGCCGGTGTGCTGGGCGTCGGCGCGCTGTGGTACGTGAGTCGGAGAGCCGAGGCCCCGGTCGTGGATGTCGAGATTCTGCGCAGCCGTGCCTTCGCTCTGCCGTGTCTCATCTACTGGTTGCATGTCCTGACGTTCAGCGGCCTGGTCTATGCGCTGGCCTTCTACATCAGCGATCGACCCGGCGGGAATGCCACGCAGGTCGGGTTCGTGCTGCTCGCGATGTACGGCAGCACCATGCTGGCCGCACCACTCGCAGGTCGTGTCATCGACGCCATCGAACCACGCAGTGCCATGATCGCGGCGCTGACGCTGACCGTCGTCGGGATCGTCCTGCTCACGCGCATCCGCATCGACACGCCATTGTGGTTCGTGGTCCTCACCGTGAGCCTGCTTGGCTTCACCATGGGTGCCAACTCACCGGCCGCGATGAAGCTTGCGATGGGATCGGTCCCGAAGCACAAGACGGGCACCGGCGCAGGCATGCTCAGCATGCTGCGTGACCTCGGCTCGCCGACCGGGTCGGCGTTCTCGCTGGCCGTGTTCGGATCGGTCATGGCCACCCGGAGCGAGGCGTCCATACGCGCGCGCGCTCATGCACTGGGCCTCGCAGAAGAGTTCCAGCTTGGAGTGATCGAGTTGATGCGCAGCCCAGCCGGACCCGTTGCGCCGGCACTCGAGGCCGAGCTGCGGGCGCGAGGAGTCGATGCCGCAACGCTGCTGCGCATGGCGAGCGCCGACGCCCTGGCCCCGGCCCTGGCGGGTGTCGGCTTCGTGCTGGCCGGGGTCGCGCTTACCGCGCTCGTGCTGTGCTTCCTGCTGCCGCGCGCGACCGGGCGGCGGACGCCAGGGCCCGGCAAAGGCGTTCCCTGATCGGTCACGCTCACCGCGTTCATAACCGCGCCGCCAGCCGCCTCCGCCAATGCCCGATCCCTCCGCAGGAAATCTCGATTTCCTTGGCCTTGCGTGTCCAGAGGTGCAGATCGGTCTCCCACATGAAGCCCATGCCGCCGAAGATCTGGTGCGCGGTCAGGCAGGTGCGCACGAAGCACTCGCTGCTGGCACATTTTGCGATCGCCACCTTCGCGTCGGCGGCGTCGCCCCCGAGCTCGAGTTCGGTGATCGCCTCGTAGGCCGCGAGTCGCGTAGTCTCGACGTCGGCCCAGGCGTCGGCCAGCATGTGCTGCACCGCCTGGAAACTGCCGATGGGCTTGCCGAACTGATGACGCTCCCGGGCGTGCGCCACCGTCATCTCCAGCACCTTCTGTGCACCGCCGGCGGCGGCGGCGGACTGCAGTGCCGCGGTGCGCCGGATCGCGGCTTCGAGCTCTGGTGCGGCATCGACGGGTTCGCCGAGCACCTGCCCGGCGTCGATCGCGACCCCATCGAGCCGCACTTCGTAGAGGTGCGGGTGGGCAAGCGAGTGCAGGCGCACGAGCTCGACGCCGGCGGAGCCGGGAGCGATCAGCGCCAGGCGCAGCCGGCCGTTCCCGGCCTCGCGCGCCGTGACCAGCAGCAGGTTGGCATCCGCGGCGCATTCGACGAAGAGTTTGCGGCCACTCACTCGCAGTCCCGTCCCTGAGCCTTCCAGTCGCGTCTCGACGAGCCCGGGGCTCGACTCGGAGGGCGACTCCAGCATCGCCAGGCTCACCAGCAGCTCGCCGCGCACGAGCGCGCTCAACCAGCGCCGCTTCTGCGCATCGCTGCCGAGGGCCTGGATGAGCCCGCCGCAGCTCACCACGCAGTCGATGAAGGGCGTGGGGTCGCAGGCGCGGCCGAGTTCCTCGAGCAGCGCAGCCAGCGTCACCCAGTCCGCATCGAGCCCGCCATAGGCTTCATCGAACGGCAGCGCGAGCCAGCCCTGCCCGGCCATGCCGGCCCAGAGCGCCGCGGGGTGCGACGGCGCGCCGTCGCGCACGCGGCGCACGAGCGCCGGCGGACATTCGCGACCCAGGAACCGCCGAGCGGCGTCCTGCACCTGTGCCTGCTCCGCTTTGAAGTCGAGATCCATGGTCGTGGCTCCCGCTCTTTCAGGCGCGCGGCAGGCCGAGTCCGCGCTGGGCGATGATGTCGCGCTGGATCTCGTTGGTGCCACCGCCGAAGCGCATCATCGGTGCGAGCAGCCACGAGCTCACGAGGCGCCCCTCCATCGGTGCGTGTGGCGAGCCGTGCCCGAGCTGCCCGCAGGGCCCGAGGATCTTCATGCCCTCGTCCGCCAGCCGCTGCTCGAGCTCGGAGGCCATCACCTTCTGCGCCGAGGCCTCCGCGGTCGGCACCAGGCCCTTGTCGACCATCCAGGCCGCCTTGAAGCACAGCAGTCGCAGCCGTTCGATGGCGATGTGCAGGCCGACCAGCCGGTCCTGTACCGCGGGGTCTTCGTAGAGCGTGCATCCGTCGCGCGAGAGGTGCCGGCAGCAGGCCACGAGTTCGGTGAATGTGCGCCGCAGCCGGGCGTACTTGCCCATGAAGATCCGCTCGAAATCGAGCGCGACCGCGATCGTGTAGAAGCCGCTGTTCGGGGCGCCGATCATGGCGCTCGGGGGCACGCGCACCCGATCGAGGAACACCTCGTTCGTGCGGATGCCGCCCATGGTGTAGATCGGGCGGACGGTGACGCCGGGGCTCTCCAGCGGAAAGACGAAGATCGACAGCCCCTTGTGCCGCGGCAGCTCGGGCGCCGTGCGCGCCAGCAGCCAGATGTGCGTGGAATAGTGAGCACCGGTCGTGAAGACTTTCTGGCCGGTGATCAGGTAGTCGTCGCCGTCGCGTTCGGCGCGGGTGATGAGACTCGCGAGATCCGAGCCCGCGCCGGGCTCGGTGTAGCCGAGGCAGATCTCGAGTTCGCCGCGCAGGATCCGCGGCAGGTACTCCCGCTTCTGATCTTCCGAGGCGAGCTTCATCAGGGTCATGGCGAGCGACGTGATGGTGAGCCCGCCATAGTGGATGTCCCGCAGATCGAGCTCGTCGTAGAAGATCATCTGCTCGATCATGGTCTTGCCCTGGCCGCCGTATTCCTTCGGCCAGCCGATGCCGAGCCAGCCCTGCGCACCGAGCAGTCGCAGGAAGTCCTTGGCGAGCGGCCCGGGCGTATGGGCCGAGGTGGCGATCTCGTGGCGCATCTCGTCGGTCACGTGCGCATCGAGAAACCTGCGGATCTCCTGCCGGAAGTGCTCCTGCTCCGGCGTGAAGCGAAAATCCATGCTCAGCCTCCGCCTGCCGGCAACAGGTGAGCCCGGCCGCGCGCGGCAAAGGTCGCCTCGAGCCCCGCGATGTCCTCGCCCGTGAGCGGTCGGTATGACTCATCGCGCCCCGGGCGCCACCACACCGGCCCGGCGCATCGCCAACCCGACTGCCGCAGCTCGCGCTTCAGTACCTTGTGGGTGGAGGTGACGGGCAACTGCTCACAGAGGCGCACGAAGCGCGGCAGCCACTTCGTACCGAGATCCTCCTGACTCCCGAGGAAGCGGCGAAACTCCCCGGGGTCGAACTGCGCGCCGGGCACGGTTTCGAGCGCGACCATGAGCTGATCGCCCACGATCGGGTCGGGTACGCCATAGGCAGCGGCCACGCTCACCGCGGGGTGGCGCACCAGCACCTGTTCGATCTGCGCGGCCGAGAGATTCTCCCCGTCGATCCGCAGCCACTCCGAGTCGCGTCCGGCGAAATAGAAGAAACCACGCTCGTCGCGGTAGCCGAGATCGCCGCTCCAGTAGGCGCCTCCGCGGATGCGCGTGCCGCGGGCCTCGAGGTTGCTCCAGTAGCCTTCGAACAGCGCGGCCCCCTCGAGGTTCACGAGTTCGCCGATCGCCTCGGCGCCGTTTTGCAGGACGCCGTGCGCGTCGAATCGCGCGCGTGGACATTCCGTGCTGGATTCCGGGTTCATCACGCGGATGCTCGGGACGATGCCGACGCCGAGCGCGCCGCGCGGCGTCTCCGGCGTACGCAGGATGATGATGCAGCCCTCCGAGGAGCCGTAGCTGTCGGTCACCTCGCAGCCGAAACGCCGCGAGAAGTTCACGATGTCGACGTCGGCCGCCTCGCTGCCGAAGGCGCTGCGCAGCGGGTTGTCCGCATCCCCGGGCTGCTCCGGCGTTGCGAGGATGTAGGCGAGCGGCTTGCCGACGTAGCAGAAGCGGGTCACGCCATGACGACGCACATCGGGCAGAAAGCCCTGGGCCGAGAAGCGCCGCCGCAGCGCCACCCGGCAGCGCGCCATGAGCGGCGGCAGCAGTCCCATGAGCAGCCCGGTGGAATGGAACAGCGGCATGGCGGCGTAGAACACTTCGTCCTCGGTGATCCCCTGGCGTTCGACGAGCATGCGGCCGTTGCGCAGCACGCGGCGGTGGGTATAGATCACGGCCTTGGGCGCGCCGCCCGTGCCCGAGGTGAACATCAGGAAGCACCGGTCGCCCGGCGCGACGGTGATCTCGGGCGCCCGCGCCTCGCAGCTCTCGAGCAGCGCCGCATCGCGCGGGTCGTCCACATCGAGAATCCGTTCCTGCGGCACAGTCGAGACTGCTTCGAGCGCGTCGTGGTGACGGCTCTCGGTCACGAGCAGCTGGCACTCGACATGCGCGACGTCGCGGGCCAGGTCCGAGCCCCGTCGGGTCGGATTGAGCGCCACCAGCGTTGCGCCGGCGAGCGCACAGGCTCCAATCCAGAAGACGAATTCCGGCACGTTGTCGAGCATCACGCCGACGTGAAAGGGTCCCGGCTGACGGTGGGCCAGCAGGTAGTGCGCGCGCCGCGCGCAGGCGGCCGCGAGTTCCCCATAGCTCCAGCGACCGTCCTCGAAGCACAGCGCCGGACGCCGATCGTCGGGCCCGAGGCGGAAGATGTCGGCGACTGTGTCCACGGACCGACCGCAGCTCAGCCTCGAGTGCGCGACGGCAGCAGCACCGTGGCGGTCGCCGGCACCAGGCGCTCGCCTCTGGCGTTCTCCTCCCAGATCTCGAGATCCACCGCGGGGCGATCCTCCAGCCGGTGCTTCCTGACCACCCTGCCCTTGCACGTCAGCGGCTCGCCCGGGAAGGCCATGCCGCGGTTGGCATAGGCGAACTTCTTCAGAAAGCCGCCCGATCCCATCCAGGCGGTGACGAAAGCCGAGAGCTGCGCGCCCTGCAGGGGTCCCTGCACGAGAATCGTCGGCAGGCGCTCGGTCTGGGCGTATTTCTCGTCGTAGTGAATCCGGTGGGCGTTGCGGGTGACCGCGCTGTAGAGGAACATCTGGGTCGTGCTGACCGATTTGGTCATGGCGGGCAGGTCCATGCCCTCGTGCACGTCCTCGTAGTAGCGCTGCTCGCTCATCGTGGACCTCCCGCGCCCGCTCATCGGCAGATGATCGTGTTGACTTCGACGGCGACCGTCTCGCTGCGCTGATTGGTGTACTTTCCCTCGATGCGTACGAACACGGAAGTGCCGCTCGCGCCCTGGCGCTCGACGATGTCGCGCACGCGATACTGCCGTGTCAGCACGTCGCCGGGGCGCATGTCCCGGAACCATTCGATCTCGAGCCCACCGAACAGTTTTCGCTTCAGGCTGAGCGGCGGGAAGACCAGGCCCTCGTGTTCGAGGGCCGTGCCGTCCTCGGAGAGGTCGCGCAAAGGGCGGTCGATATCGAAGGGAATGGAGACGAACATCGGCGGTGCCGTCACCCCACCGGGGCCGGCCTCGGGGTCGAGCCAGCGCGGGTCGAGATCGTCCACGGCATGGCAATAGCGGCGGATCTCGTGCTCGGTGATCGGATAGCCCGTCACCGGCTGGCCTGTCTTGCCGATGTAGGCGCGCACCTCGGGGGTCAGCAGCGATTCGCCCGCG
>JAGOXN010000165.1 GCA_018059685.1 Steroidobacteraceae bacterium
GGCGCGCGAGGAACGCGTGGCTCGCGAGGCACGCGAGCAGACGCGCGACATCCTGAACACCGTCAAGGAAGGCCTGTTTCTGATCGACGCTGACTTTCGCATCGCGAAGGCGCACTCGGATGCCCTCGCCACGCTGCTCAGGCGCGACCGCTTCGAGGGTCTCGCGTTCGAGGACCTCCTGCGCGGGCTGGTCTCGGAGGCGACGCTCGAGACCGCGACCAAGTACGTCAAGCTCCTGTGGGGCGAGCGCGCCAACGAAAACCTGATCAAGAGCATCAACCCGCTGTCCGAGGTCGAGGTCTGCTTCGACCAGGGTCCGGCCGGCCGCGACACGCGCTATCTCGAGTTCAGCTTCCACCGCGTCAAGCGCGAGGGCGGCGTCAGGCAGGTGCTGGTGTCGGTCAACGACGTCACCTCGCGCGTCTTGCTCGCGCGCGAACTCAAGGAATCGCAGGCCAACGCGGGCGCGCAGATGGACATGCTGCTCGGCCTGCTGCAGGTCGACCCGCGCCAGCTCGGGACGTTCCTGTCGGACAGCGACGCGGCGCTGCGCATCGTCAACTCGGTCCTCAAGGTCCCGGCGCGCACGGACGGGGAGTTCAGGAAGAAGATCGACCAGTTGTTCCGCGAGATGCACAAGCTGAAGGGCGAGGCCGCCGCGCTCGGGCTCGCCATGGTCGAGAGCCGCATCCATGACTTCGAGGACATGCTCGTGGAGTTGCGGGAACGCAGGGAACTCACCGGCAACGACTTCCTGCCGCTCGTCGTGCGGCTCGACGATCTCTTCGCACAGCTCAAGTCGATCCAGGAGCTGGTCGCGCGGCTCGACAACCTGCGGGCCGACGCACTGCTCAGCTCCACCGCGGGCGCCACCCAGGTGACGGATGCACCGGTCCTGGCGGCGCGCGCCATGCCGGACTGGGCGCATTCATTCGACACGCTCGCCCAGCGCATTGCCGCCGATCACGGCAAGAAGGTGCGCTTCTCCACGGCCGGTCTCGATCACGTGCCCGCCGACTACCGCAAGGCCGTTCAGGAGGTCGTGATCCAGTTCGTGCGCAACTCGCTGGTGCACGGCATCGAAGGCGCCGACGCCCGCCGCGACCTCGGCAAGGACGAGATCGGGCTCGTGCGCGTCGAGTTCGCACGCCGGGACGAGGCGTTCGAGCTGCTGTTCCAGGACGACGGTTCCGGCATTCCTGCGGCGCGCGTGAAGGAAACGGCCGTCCAGCGCGGCCTCATCACCGCGGACCAGGCCGAAGCGCTCGACTCCCGGCAGACGCTCGGCCTCATCTTCCGGCCCGGGTTCTCGACCCACGAGGGCGAGGATCGCGACGCGGGACGCGGAGTCGGGCTCGACGTCGTGTGGAAGTCCGTGCAGGCGCTCGGCGGCAAGATCGCCGTCTCGACCGCCGAAGGCAAGTTCACCCGCTTCCGCGTCCTGCTGCCGGCCGAGTCCGAGCAGCGCGGAGCGGTGGCCTGACTCTCACCCGGAAACGCACGACATGGCCGCCCACTCGCCATTCCTCGCCCGCCCGCGCCGGATGATCATCGTCGACGATTCGAACATCATCCGCCGGCGCATCGAGCGCTCCCAGCAGGTCGGCAATCTCGAGGTCGTCGGTTCGGCATCCAATGGCGAGGAAGCCATCGAACTCTTCCGCCGGACCGATCCCGACGTCGTCACCATGGACATCACGATGCCGCACATGGACGGCATCGAGTGCGTCGAGCGCCTGGTGGCCCTGAAGCCCGACGTGCTGATCCTCGTCGTCTCCGCCCTCGCCGACAAGGCGACCGCGGTCGAGGCGATGGAGAAGGGCGCGAACGGCTTCCTGAACAAGCCGTTCACGGACCGGCAGCTCAACGAGGCCCTCGAGGAACTGCTGGCCGGAACCTGACCACGATGCTCGAGGAACAGGAAATCCGCACGTTCGTCGCCGGCACGACGCAGTACTTCGAGATTGCGGCCCAGCAGTCGGCTGCCCTCGGCTCGCCCTATCTCGTCACGCAGGGCGCCCCCGAAGTCCACGAGTACACCGGCGTGATCTCCATCTCGGGGCGGCGCGAAGGCATCGTGTACTTCACGGCACCACGCGGCATGCTCACCGTGATGCTGATGAAGATGAACGAGAGCAACGTGTCGCACGAGAACATGTGCGATCTGGTGGGCGAAGTTGCCAACACGATCTCGGGCAACGCCCGGCGCGACTTCGGCAACGCCTTCACGATCTCGGTGCCGAGCGTGGTGGTCGGCAACGGCAAGGAGGTCGCACCCCCTCCGGACTGCCGGCCGATGGTCATACCGATCAACTGGCGCAGTCACTCCGCGAAGCTGGTCGTCTGCCTGAAGTGACCGCCCGGCGCGATCTGCGCCAGAGCGCGTATGACAACGTCGCGCAACCCACGAGTATCACGGTCAGTGCGTGCATCGGATACACGATGGCCAGGACCGCCGGCGCGAGGGCCAGCCGAACCGTCGACCGGAGCCATTCGCGCGCCGTGACCACGCGGGCAAGCGTCGGCGAGGCCCGGTAGTAGAACCGCACGGCCGCACGGCCGGGCGGGGACCGCATCAGGCGCCGGTCCCGGAAACCCCGCAAGTCGACGGCGTAACGCTCGAGCTGTGAACCGCGGATCGCCGCCACGACGACGCACGCCCCGTTCTCGCTCGTTCCCCCGACGACGAGACAGCCGTCCGGCCCGGGCACGACCACGGATCGCTCGTCCTGGTCGTTGTCGGCGAGATAGTCGTCATCGGACGACGCGGCGGTGACGGACAAGGTGACCGTGGTCGCACGCGTGACCCGGAAGTCCCCGGACTCGGCCATCAGGCGGACCGTCTCCCCGGCCCCGAGCGACTCGATTGTGCAGCGCGTGCGGCTGCAACTCGCGACTGGGCCGCTCAGCTGCGTGGTGAAGCGCAGCTCCGGGGCGATCAACGGATCCTGCCCGAGATCCAGGGTGACCCGGCGAGCCGCATCCGGTCCACGGTTCGTGACCTCGATCGAGGCGTTGAACCGGTTCGTGGTGCCGCAGGTCGTCGAGCCGAGCTGCACACTCGTCACCTGCGCCGCGAGGTCGACGCAGCGCGCGTCGGCGGCTCTGCGCACCGCCGCCACCGCACGGTCGTTCGTGGGATCGGCGTCGCCGGCGTAGGCCGCCTCCGCCACGTTCACGAGGCACGCCGGGGGCGGCCGCGTCGCGACGATGGCCGGGATCACGAGCCGCGAGCTCGCGGCCGGGTCGAGATTCCCGACGCTCCAGTCGCCCGTGACGGGATCGTAGCTCCCGCTGGCCGGAAAGGCCGCGAGACCGTCCGGGATCGCGAGGCCGTCCGGCAGCAGGTCACGCACGTGCACCTCGGAGGCAACGTCCGTGCCGAGGTTTCGTACGTCGATCGTGAACGCCACCGGCTCACCGGGATCCGGTACCGCATCGTCGACCGACTTGCGGACCTCGAGGTCTACCGCGGCGCCAGCCGGACCCTGCAGTCCTGCCAGGCCGGCGACCACCAGCAGCAGCCGGCACAACCATCGTCCGGGAATCCGGGTTCGCATCGTTCGATCCGTCCGCTCCTCGGGCGGATTATTGCGGATCCCGCGCGCCGCTGCGCCGCGTGTTTCACGGGATCCGCACGTCGCCACATTTCAATGCAAGGCCGACCGATATAATGTGCTATGCTTATTATTTGCCAAGGTCATCATCATGAGTTCCGGCAGCGCCCCGACCCGCAGTCCCGGCGATGCCCAGTTCGCCTTCCTGCTCGCGGACGTGCTGCGCCTGCTGCGCGCCGACTATGCGCAGCGCGTCCGTGGCCTCTCCCTGACACCCGCCCTGCACCGGCTGATGTTCCACCTCGCGCGAAATCCGGGCTGCCGGCAGGTCGAACTCGCGGAGTGGATGGAGATCACGCCGGTCACGGTCGGACGCATGGTCGACCGGCTGGAACGCCAGAAACTCGTGCGGCGTGAGCGACAGCCCGGCGACCGGCGCGCGGCCCGCGTCACGCTCGATGAGGGCGCGCAGGACATGATGAAACAACTGACCACGCTCGGCCGCCAGAGCCGGGAGCGCGCGCTGCATGGACTCGCTCGCCGCGAGCGCATCGAACTCGTCCACGCGCTGGCGAGAATCCGCGAGAACCTCGCCCCCCGCGCCGACACCAGCCCGCCGACGAGAGGCCGCCGTGGCCGTTGAAGCCGACACCGCGGAGTCGCCGGCTTCCGAACCGTCCGGCCGGAACCGCTGGGTGCGCGTGATCTTCCTCTGGGCGCTGCCGATCCTCGTCCTGACGATCGGCGTCGCATGGTACGGCTCGGGCGGGCGATACGTGACGACCGACAACGCCTACCTCCGCCAGGACCGCATCGACGTGGCCCCCCAGATCGATGGCAACGTCCGCGAGGTCCGGGTCCCAGAGAATGCGAACGTGAGGCCAGGCGACGTGGTCCTGGTGCTCGACGACACCCTGCTCGAGGTCGCGCGCAGCCAGGCGGAAGCGCAGCTCGCGGCCGCGCGCATGGAGGTCGACACGCTGCGCGCCGCCTATCTCGCCAAGCGAGGCGAGGTCGCCGTGGCGCGTGACACTGCGCAATATGCGATGCGAGAGTTCGAGCGCCAGCGCGAACTTGCGGCGCGGAAACTCGTGCCCGCCGCGACGCTCGACGAGGCGCAGCGCTCGCGCGACCTCGCCGTCGGGCAGATCGAGGTGCTCGAACTGCAGCTCGCCCAGGCCGGCGCCAGGCTGGGCGGCGATCCCGGCCTGTCGACCGAGCGGCATCCGTCGGTGCGCACTGCGCTGGCGGCCCTCGAGAAGGCCCGGGTCGATCTCGAGTACACGGTCGTGACCGCGCCACGGGCCGGCGTCGTGAGCCACCTGCCCCAGGTCGGTGATCGTGTCGAAGAGGGTCGCCCCGCCTTTGCCATCGTCGCCGACGGCGGGGTCTGGCTCGAAGCCAACTTCAAGGAGACGGACCTCGAGTGGGTCCGGCCCGGCGAACCGGTGCGCATCGAGATCGACACGTATCGCGACCACGAGTGGCATGGGCGGGTAGAGAGCATCGCACAGGCGACCGGAGCCGAGTTCGCGCTGCTGCCGCCACAGAACGCGTCGGGCAACTGGGTCAAGGTCGTACAGAGGATACCGGTGCGAATCGCGATCGACGGTAAGCCCGACGACCCGCCGCTGCGGAGCGGCATGAGCGCCTACGTCGAGATCGATACCGGGCCCCACCGGCGCTTCGATCGCTGGTTCGGCCGCAAGCACTGACGGCAACCGGGCCCGCGGGTCGCGCCGTGCCACTGCGTAGCATCGCCAATCGCCGGCTGGCACTCGCCGCCGGATCCGTGCTGTCCACGCTGATCTATGCGGTGGACGCCACGATCATCAACGTCGCGCTGCCGAACATGCGGGGCAGCCTGCAGGCGTCCCAGGACCAGATCGCCTGGGTACTCACTTCCTACATCGTCGTGAGCGCGATCGCGACGCCGCCGGCCGCATGGTTCGCGGCGCGCTTCGGCCTGCGGCGCGTCCTGTCGGTCTCCATCATCGGGTTCACCGCGGGATCGGTGCTGTGCGGGCTCTCGACGAGCCTCGAGGAGCTCGTCCTGTTCCGCATGGTGCAAGGCGCGTTTGGCGCGGCGCTCGCGCCCCTGTCGCAGGTCGCGCTGCTGCAGGAGTATCCGCGGGAGAAGCATGGCCGCGTCATGGCCCTGTGGTCGATCGGCGTGATGGTCGGGCCCATCATCGGGCCGACGCTCGGCGGCTTTCTCACGGATGCGCTGAGCTGGCACTGGACCTTCTTCATCAACCTGCCGATCGGCATCCTCGCGTGGCTCGGCATCGTGGAGGGCATGCCGGCGGAGCATGCCGACCACAGCCGGCCCTTCGACTGGGTGGGTTTCCTGCTGCTGTCCATGGCGCTCGCGCTGTTCCAGCTCATGATCGATCGCGGACAGACGCTCGACTGGTTCGAATCGGGCGAGATCCTCGCGGAGGCGTTCTTCGCCGCCGTGCTCTTCTGCATGTTCGTCGTCCACATAGTGACCGCACGTCACCCGTTCATCGATCCCGGACTGTTCCGCGACCGGAACTTCTCTGCATCCGTCGCGCTCATGTTCATCATCGGGCTCTCGCTGTTGAGCCCGAGCGTGCTGCTGCCGTCGTTCCTGCAGTCGCTGCAGGGCTATACGCCCGCGCAGGCCGGTACCCTGCTCGCCGT
>JAGOXN010000166.1 GCA_018059685.1 Steroidobacteraceae bacterium
GCGATCGACGGCAAGCTCGACTGGAAGGCGAAGCGCGCCGAGAAGCTCGCCCCGGTCAAGCTGAATCCGATCGAGCAGGCGATGGCGTTCACGAGCTCGATGGCGGTCGTGGGCGGGCAGGCCGGCCCGAACTTCCCCGCGCCGATGCTGGCCCTCAAGAACATGCAGGAAGGGGCGGGCAAGGGACGTGACGAGGCGCTCGCGATCGAGTCGAAGTACTTCGCCCGGGCTGCGGTCACGCCACAGGCCAATGCGCTGGTCGGCCTGTTCCTCGCCGACCAGGTGGTGAAGAAGGCGGCCGGCAGCTGGGCGAAGAAGAGCACGCGCGAGATCAAGCAGGCCGCCGTGCTCGGTGCCGGCATCATGGGCGGCGGCATCGCCTACCAGAGCGCGGTCCGGGGTACGCCGATCATCATGAAGGACATTCGCGCCGAGGCCCTCGACCTCGGGCTCGGCGAAGCCGGCAAGCTCCTCTCGAAGCAGGTGGAGAAGGGCAAGCTCAAGCCCGAGGCGATGGGCGCCACGCTGGCGCGCATCCGCCCGACGCTGAACTACGGCGACTTCAAGGACGTCGACATCATCATCGAGGCGGTCGTCGAGAATCCGAAGGTCAAGAAGGCGGTGTTTGCGGAGGTGGAGGGCCTGGTCAAGGAAGACACGATCATCGCCTCGAACACCTCGACGATCTCGATCAGCTACCT
Source organism: Steroidobacteraceae bacterium (assembly GCA_018059685.1). Classification (GTDB taxonomy): domain Bacteria; phylum Pseudomonadota; class Gammaproteobacteria; order Steroidobacterales; family Steroidobacteraceae; genus RPQJ01. The sequence goes on from JAGOXN010000166.1 coordinate 702, forward strand.
CGCCGAAGGCCTGAAGCGCCCGCAGAACTTCGTCGGCATGCATTTCTTCAATCCCGTGCACATGATGCCGCTGGTCGAGGTGATCCGCGGCAGGCAGTCGTCCGACGCGGCCGTCGCGGCGACCGTCATGCTCGCGCAGAAGATGGGCAAGACGCCGGTGGTCGTGAACGACTGCCCGGGGTTCTTCGTCAATCGCGTGCTGTTCCCGTACTTCGCGGGCTTCCACCTGCTGCTGCGGGACGGCGCGGACTTCCAGGCCGTGGACAAGGCGATGGAGAAATTCGGCTGGCCGATGGGCCCCGCCTACCTGATGGACGTGGTCGGCATGGACACCGCGGTGCATGCTGCGGGCGTGATGGCGGAAGGCTTCCCCGATCGCATGAAGCCGGATTTCGCCAGCGCGACCGAACTGCTCGTGGAGCACAAGCGCTACGGGCAGAAAACCGGCAAGGGCTATTACGTGTATGCGCCCGACAAGAAGGGCAAGCCGAAGAAGGCGCCCGACCCGGCGACGTACGAGCTGATCAAGGGAGTGGTCGGCGCGCGCAAGGAGTTCGCGCCCGAGGAGATCGTCGCCCGCTGCATGGCGCCGATGGTGAACGAGGTCGCCCGCTGCCTCGAGGAGAAGGTCGTCGCCTCGCCGTTTGAGGCCGACATGTCGCTCATCTACGGGATCGGCTTCCCGACTTTCCGCGGTGGTGTCTGCCGCTACGTGGACCAGATGGGCGCCGCCGCCTACGTCGCGCTGGCCGACAAGTACGCCGCGCTCGGCAAGCTCTACGAGCCGCCGAAGCTGTTGCGTGACATGGCGGCTTCCGGCAGGAAGTTCCTCGGCTGACGCACACGCCCACCACGAATCCTGGAGAGATCAAGATGAGTCTCAAACCCCGCGATGTCGTCATCATCGATGGCGTGCGCTCCGCCATGGGCCGCTCGAAGGGCGGTATGTTCCGCAACGTCCGCGCCGAGGTGCTCTCGGCCGAGTTGATCAAGTCATTGTTCGCGCGCAATCCCGCGGCCGACATGAACGAGGTCGAGGACGTGATCTGGGGCTGCGTGAACCAGACGCTCGAGCAGGGCATGAACATCGCCCGCAACGCGCTGCTGCTCGCGGGGCTCCCGCACACGGTGCCGGGACAGACGGTGAACCGGCTGTGCGGTTCCTCGATGCAGGCGCTGCACACCGCCGCGGCGCAGATCATGACCGGGCAGGGCGACGTATTCGTGATCGGCGGCGTGGAGCACATGGGCCACGTCGGCATGATGCACGGCATCGACCTGAACCCGTCCGCCTCGAAGCAGTACGCCAAGGCCTCGAACATGATGGGCCTCACCGCCGAGATGCTCGGGCGCATGCACGGCATCACGCGCGAGATGCAGGACCAGTTCGCGCTGCGCTCGCACAGGAAGGCCTGGGAAGCGACGCAGGCCGGGCGTTTCAAGAACGAGATCGTCGGCATCGAGGGGCACGACGCGAACGGGTTCCGCGTGCTGTGCGACGTGGACGAGGTCATCCGTGCGGACGCCACGCTCGAGGCACTCGCAGCGCTGCCGCCGGCCTTTGATCCGAAGGGCGGCACCGTGACTGCGGGCTCGTCGTCGGCGATCTCCGATGGCGCCGCGGCGATGCTGGTGATGAGCTACGAGCGCGCCAAGGCGCTCGGCCTCGCGCCCCGGGCGAAGATCGTCTCCATGGCCGTGGCCGGCTGCGATCCGGCGATCATGGGCTACGGCCCGGTGCCGGCGACGAAGAAGGCCCTGAAGCGCGGCGGTCTCGAGATCAAGAGCATCGAGGTTGCCGAACTGAACGAGGCCTTTGCCGCGCAGTCGCTGCCGGTGATCAAGGACCTCGGGCTCCTCGAGCGCATGGACGAGACGGTGAACCTGAACGGCGGCGCGATCGCACTCGGCCATCCGCTCGGCTGCTCGGGGGCGCGCATCACGACGGCGCTGCTGAACGTCATGGAGCAGAAGGGCGCCACCCTCGGGCTCTCGACGATGTGCATCGGGCTCGGGCAGGGGATCACGACGGTGCTCGAGCGCGCTGCTTAACGGGCGGCGCTCGGCTGCGAGGCGGCGGGGATCTACCGGGACTCCGAATCCTGTGCGTGTCCGCCATCGGCCGGACGCGCACTCGTCAAACGGCGGCCATTCCCTAGGCGGCCTGCACATAACCCCGATACCGGCCACAGGCCGCTCGCGCGATAGTCCGTCGCATCGTCGGCACGATGCCGCCGGAGTGCGGCCGGGTCGCCGGCACAGGCACGACCGTAGACTTCCGGGGAATCACCATGGACAGCAAGGCCAAAGACGTCGCGATGCAGCTGGCCGAGGATGCACGCCAGGCGGAGTGGGAGGCCGTGAGCTTCACGGCCGAGGTCTTCAAGGGCAACTTCCGCTGGGACCTCCTGCACCCGTTCCCGGTGCAGCCGGCCGGGGACAAGCGGATCGGCGACGAGTACATCGAGAAAATCCGCCCGGTCATCGAGAAGTACATCGATCCCTGGCAGATCGACGAGGACGGTGAGTATCCACGTGAAGCGCTCGAGGCGATGGCGGCCGCAGGACTCTTCGGCATGAAGATTCCGCAGGAATACGGCGGCCTCGGTTTCTCGGTGACGAACTACGCTCGCGTGCTTGGCTTCATCGGCAGCTACTGCGCCAACACGGTCGCTTTCCTGTCGGCACACCAGAGCATCGGTGTGCCGCAACCGCTCAAGGAGTTCGGCACCGAGGAACAGAAGCGGAAGTACCTGCCGCGTCTCGCGAAGGGCGAGATCTCGGCCTTCGCACTCACCGAACCGGGCGTGGGCTCCGACCCGGCGCGCATGTCGACGACCGCCAGCCTCTCGTCCGACGGCACGTACTATGTCCTGAACGGCGACAAGCTGTGGTGCACGAACGCCACCGATCCGAAGACCACGCTGCTCGCCGTGCTGGCGCGGACGCCGGACAAGGTCCTGCCAGACGGCAAGACCCTGCCGCAGATTTCCTGTTTCGTCGTCGAGACGGCATGGCCCGGTGTCGAGCGCGTGCGGCGCTCGCGCTTCATGGGCCTGCGCGCGATCGCAAACGGCATCGTGACGTTCAAGAACGTCCAGGTGCCGGTGGAAAACCTGGTCGGCAAGCCGGGCGAAGGGCTCAAGATCGCGCTGGCGACGCTGAACGTCGGGCGTCTCAGCCTGCCGGCCGCAGCGATCGGCGGCGGCGCGGCGCTCGTCGACGATGCCCGCTGGTGGACGTCGACGCGCCAGCAGTGGGGCCAGCCGGTCGGCAGGCACCAGGCCGTGGCGAAGATGATCGCCGGCTACATGGCACAGCTCTTCGCAATGAAGAGCATGGTCCAGGTGACCTGCGCGTTCGCCGACCACAAGAACGCGGACATCCGGCTCGAGGCGGCGGCTGCCAAGTACTACTGCTCCGAGACCCTGTGGAAGATGTACGACGACTACGTGCAGGTGCGGGGCGGTCGCGGGTACGAGACGGCGAAGTCGCTGTACGCAAGAGGTGAGCGTCCGACGAGCGTCGAGATGGCGCTCCGCGACGCGCGCATCAACCGGATCTTCGAGGGCTCGTCGCAGGTCATGCACCTGATCATGGCGCGCGAGGCGCTCGACACGCACTTCAAACTCGTGATGCCCATCCTGCAACCCCGGCCGGGGCAGAAGGTCACCAAGCGCGAGGCCATGATGAAAGCGGCCGGGTTCTACTCGACGTGGCTGCCGAAGCTCTTCATGCCGGACACCGGCCATCACCTCGAGGCGCCGAACCTGAACGAAAGGAATCGCAAGCACCTCGCCTACGCCGCGAAGACGAGCAGGCTTCTCGCGCGGCGCCTGTTCGCGACGATGGCCAAGTACGGGCCGAAGCTCGAGAAGGAGCAGGTCATCCTCGGCAACTTCGTGGACATCGGCGTGGATCTCTTCGTCATGGGCGCGACGCTGTCGCACGCCGATTACCTCGTCGGCCTCGACGCCGCGGACCAGTCGCCGCAGGAACTCGCGGACCTGTATTGCCGCGAGGCACGCCGGCGAATCGAAGCGAACTTCCGCGCGGTGAAGAGCAACTTCAACCGCTCGTACAACAAGGTCGCCGGGCTGCTGATGGACGGCAAGCTCGGGTGGCTCGCGGACGGTGCGGCGAATCCGATCCCGCCGCAGTACCGCGACTGGGAACGCAACGACTATGAGCACCCGACGGCCGTGGCGAGCCAGGCGAAGCCGGAGGAGGGCAAGGCCGCGGCCTGAGGATCGCGGTGCCGATTCCTGCGCCTGTATTGCGGGCATGTTCGGGCCACGACCGGCCGTGAACGGGAGCCGATGAGTACCGACGGGTGCCGCGTGCCGGCGTGCCCGGCTACTGGCGCTGCAACCGCAGGTGGTACGTGTCGAAAGCGACGTCCAGCTCCCAACCCAGCGACTCGTAGAGCGCACGCGCAGGTGCGTTCGTCCGCGCCGTCTGCAGGTCCATGCGGGTGACGCCGGCGGCGATCGCTTCGTCGCGGGCTGCGAGCATCAGCGCGCGGGCCGCCCCGCCGCGCCGCGCGGCCGGGCGGACGTATAGATCGTAGAGCACGAGGATCGGCGCCGCATCGACGGAGCAGAACGTCGGGTACAACTGGCAGAAGCCCACGAACTCCTCGCCATCCGCGCCCGCCACGAGCACGATCGATTCGCCGTGCCTCAGGCGCGTCCTCAGGTATTCCACGGCCAGATCGCGGTCGGGTGCCCGTCCGTAGAACTGGCGATACTGGTCGAACAATTCGCCAACCGCCCCGACATCGTCGATCGTCGCACGCCGTGCGGTAACGTCGATCATGGCTTGCGCTCCTGGTTCGAGAGCCGGCAGCTCGCGTCGATGATGCGTACGACGTCCCCGGCCGTATCCACCCTCTGGATGAGCTGTGCGTCCTCGATGTCGATCGTCCCCTCCCTGAGCATGGCCTTCTGCATGAAGTCGGCCAGTTCGTCCCAGAAATCCTGTCCCACGGCGATCAGCGGGAATCGCTCGACCTTTTCCGACTGGATCAGCGTGGCGATCTCGAACGCCTCGTCGAGCGTGCCGAACCCGCCCGGCATCACGACGAACGCGCACGAGTACTTCACGAGCATCACCTTGCGGACGAAGAAGTGCTCGAGCTGGATGAACCTGTCGAGGTAGGCGTTCGGCTTCTGCTCGTGCGGCAGTTTGATGTTGCACCCGATGCTCAAGCCCCCGGCCTCACGGGCGCCGCGGTTGGCGGCTTCCATGATCCCGGATCCGCCGCCGGTCATCACCGCATAGCCGGCGCGGGCGAGGGCGGCGCCGATTTCCCTCGCACGCTGGTAATAGCGGTGCGATTCGGGGAATCGAGCCGAACCGAAGACCGTGACGCACGGACGATCGAACTCGAAGCTCTCGAAGGCGCGCAGCAACTCGAGGAACACGCGCACGGCGCTCGCGAGATCGGCCTCGTGGGGGCGGCGTCCGGCGAGGAACAGCTTCTCCGCGCCCTCGACATG
>JAGOXN010000167.1:0-1455 GCA_018059685.1 Steroidobacteraceae bacterium
ACGAGCGGAGACCAGGATCGCGTGCGCCTGCGCGGCATAGGGAACGCAGGCTTTCACGCCCCGCAGGCGCCAGCCGCCAGCGTTCGCCGTCGCCTTGACCGTTGGCAGCAGCGGATCGCCGCCGGCGGTCTCCTCGAGCGCCGCGGTGAGCAGGGTCTCCCCCGAGGCCACGCGCGGCAGGAGCGCCGCGCGCTGCACGGCACTGCCAAACTCCTGCACCGGCATCGCGCCCAGCACGAGCGTGGCGAGCAGCGGCACGGACGCGAGCGTGCGACCCTGCTCCTCGAGCACGAGACCGATCTCGGTGAGGCCGAGGCCCGAGCCTCCGTGCTCCTCCGCGATGGCAATGCCGAGAAGTCCCGCCTCGGCCAGTGCCTTCCAGAGCGTCCGGTCATAGGGTTCGCCCGAGCGGGAGAACTCCCGGCGGAAATCGTCCGTGACCCGGTCCCCGAGAATCCGCGCCGCGAGCTCACGCATGACCTGCTGTTCCTCGCGATAACTGAAATCCATTCCGCCTGCCTCACCTGAAATGCATGACACCTGAGTCATCCCGTCCGCCGCTCGCGGGGGGCAGGGATCACCCGTTCATCGCCCGCGTGGTTGACCAAGACCCACGGTCGCCACCATGTCGCGCAGCACTTCCACGGCGCCCCCGCCAAATGTATTGATCTGGCACATCCGCCACTCCCTCTCCAGGCGCGCCTGCAGCACGGCGCCGGGCGAGCCCTGCTTCACGAGGCCGGCGGAGCCGACGACATCGAGCAGCAGCTGCAGCACCTTGATGTAGCTCTCGGTACCAAAGACCTTGCAGGCGCTGGCCAGCTCCGGACGCACCGACTCGCGAGAGACCTCCCATGCCACGCGATTGCCGAGCATGGCGTTCGCCTGCAGCACGACAAAGGCTTCGGCGAGTGCCAGCTGCACCCAGGGCCGGTCGATTACGCGACCACCCTCCGGCACCTTCGTCGCGCGCGCCCATTCCACGGTTCGATCGAAGCAGCCCATGGCGCCATAGGAGAGTGCTGCCAGGCCGACGCGCTCGTGATTGAGCTGCTCCGTCATCAGCTGCCAGCCGCGATTCAACTCCCCGAAGATCATGTTGGTCGGCACGCGCACGTTCTCGTAGAAGGTGACGTTGGTGCGCACACCTCCGACCGTGTAGATCGGCGTCACCGAGAACCCCGGCAGGCGGGTGTCCATCACGAACACGGTGATTCCCTTGTGGAGCGGGGCGTTCGGGTCCGTGCGCGCTGCGAGCCACACGTAGTCGGCGCTCTGGGCGCCGCTGGTGAAAATCTTCTGTCCGTTGATGACGTAATGATCACCGTCGCGCACGGCGCGCGTCTTGAGGGAGGCCAGATCGCTGCCTGCCGTGGGCTCCGTGTAACCAACGGCAAAGGTGATCTCGCCGCGGGCGATGCGCGGCAGGAACTCGCGCTTCTGTTCCTCCGTGCC
>JAGOXN010000167.1:1555-6151 GCA_018059685.1 Steroidobacteraceae bacterium
TGCGAGCCGCTCGGCCGCGAATCCGTGAAAGGCCGTCGGATCGAAGCGCGAAGGATCGGGATAGGTGAGCGAGGCCATGCCGGCCCGCCCCTCCTCGCCCGCGACGCGCACGCCATAGACGTTGACGCTCGCCGGTCCGGGGAAGTTCGCGAGCACTTCCGCGACTTCTTCCGTCGAGACATTGTGCCCACGCCAGCGGAAGGTATCGCCCATGCGATCGACGAAGTAGTAATAGTCGTCCTCGTCGAATCGCACGAGATCGCCGGAGCGCACCCAGCGGTCGCCGGGCTTGAACACGTTGCGCAGGAGCTTCGCCTCGGTGGCTTCCGCCGAGGTGTACCCCTCGAACATGCCGGCAGCGCCCGGGCCGTCGAGCACCTCCGCGATGAGCTCGCCCACCTCGCCAGCCTTTGCGCGCACGTAGGCGCCGTCGGCGCCGCGCACATACTCGCCCGTGTCTGTGTCGTAGCGCAGCACCCGCATGTTGGTCATGTCGGGATAGGGCAATCGGCCGATGGAGCCGATCCTGTTGTCGACGTTCGAGATGCCGTAGTTGGCTTCGGTGGCGCCGAGTCCCTCCACGATGATCTCGACGCCGAAGCGCTCTAGGAACTGCTTCCAGACATCCGGCTTCATGCCCGCCCCGCCGAGCTTCCGGAGCGTGTGGTCGCGGTCGTCCGCACGTGGCGGCTGATTGGCGACGTAACGGCAGATCTCGCCGATGTAGTACATCGCCGTGACCTTGTGGCGGCGGATGTCGTTCCAGAACTCGCTGACGCTCAGCTTGCGGCGCAGCACGATCGGCACGCCGAAGCGCAGTGCCGCGGAAGTCATCACCATGCCGCCCGCACCGTGATGGAGCGGCAGCACGTTGTAGATGACGTCATCGGGCCCGAGTTGCCAGATACCACCGACCACCTCGCCGGCATTCACGAAGCGCAGATGACTGATCACCCCGGCCTTGGGCAACCCGGTCGTACCGGAGGTAAAGAGGTACAAGAGCGTGTCGCCGAAGGTGAGGCCGGCGCGGAGTGCCCGGTCCGGATTCTCCGTGCGGGCCTGCTGCATCGCCGCCTCCAGGCCGCGGGCCGGCACTCGCTCGCGCGAACGCCCCTGCGCATCCGGGTGCAGGCACTCGAAAACGAACGCCGGACGGTCCTCCGGCGCAAGCGTGGCGATGTTCTCGGCGCATTCCGAGCCGAAGACGAGTGCGCAGGCACGCGTCTGACCGAGCGCGTGCTTCAGCACCTGGCCGCGCGCGTCGGCATTGAGAAACGCCGTGATGATGCCGACCTTGGCGAGCCCGAGCCACACCATCGGGTACTCGGGGCGGTTCTCCATCATGAGCGCCACCACGTCGCCACGCTTCAGCCCCGCGGCGAGCGCGGCATGGGCCACGCGGTTGGCGAGCGCATTCATCTCGCCGAACGTGACCGTGCGCCCTTCGAAGATGATGAAGGGTCGGTCGCCCGCGTCCGCGGCGCGCTCCTCGATGCGGTCGGCGACGGTGTAGTCCTGGTCACGCCGGTAGTTCGCCACCAGCGAGAAACCGCGCATCTGGCGCTGCAGCGTGACTTCGCGGGGAACGGCGGCTTGCTTTTCCATGGCGGCACTCTAAACGCCCGCAGATGCGGAGGACTATTCGCATTTGGTCCTCCTGGAAAAGCGGGAAATCAGCGGGCTGTGACGCGTTGTCCGGTCGGCCTGCGGCGCCTGTTCGCTTTTGTCGTTCCCGCCGCCGCGACCGGCCGCGCATCGACGATGGCTGCTGCGATCCGCGTGAGGATGGTTTCCAGCTGCCCGGCACCGAGCAGGTCCGGGCGCTCCGCAACCAGCGTCCCGAGCATCGCCGGGATCCCGCGCGCCAGCAGATAGGCCGTAAGTTCCGCGTCGTCCTCGTTCATCTCGACGGCGTGCAGCGTGAACAGGCGCCGCGCGTCGCGGGTCAGCGTATCGGCATCCAGTATGTCCCCGCACTGCCTGCGGCCCGCGCGCTGCGCAACGCGATAGTGACGCGCATAGCGGCGGTAGAACTCCCCTCCGAAGGCGAGCATCCGGCGCTCGGACCCGACGATTCCTGCGACGACCTGCCCGAGGTACTCGTCGAGCGGCAGATGGCGCATCCGGGCGTAGTGGTACTGCAGGGCCTGCGACTCGCGCCGGGCTTCCTCCTCCGCGAGGCGGGCGAGAATCGCGTCCCTGTTCTGGAAGTATTGATACAACGAGCCGATCGCGACGCCCGACTGCTCGGCCACACGGCGTGTCGTGAGCGCCGCGGCACCGTCGTCGTGGAGGATGCGACGGGCCGCATCGAGAATGTAGTCGACCGTCGCCTGCGAGCGCTTCTGGCGGGGAGCCTTGCGCGGTGGCGGCGGTGATGGGGGCGTACCAGCGGTGCGCTGTGGCGACCTCACAGGCTGCGCCCGGGTTGCTGGAGCCGCAGCCGTTGCCCTGGGGGCAGCTGACGCACCGGCACGGTCCACCTATCGGCCTTCGAAGCGGGCTGTGCGGCGCGCGGCGAAGGCGGCGCGGCTTTCGGCGAATTCGGCACTCGAGTGCGTCAACCGCTCGCGCTCGCGCAAGCCCGGCTCGTCGAAGCGGCCAGCCGCGATTTCGTTCAATGAGCGCTTGGTCGCCTGCGCCGCGAGCGGCGAGAGCGTGGCCACCTGTTGCACCAGGCCTTGCAGCGCGACGTCGAAGTCACCGCGCGGCACGACGCGCTCGAAAAGACCCCGTTCGGCAAGCAGCTCCACCGGCAGCGGCTGTGCGGTCAGGAACGCGCGTTTGGCGAGATCGACGCCCAGTCGCGACACATAGCGCCGCAGCCCGCTCGGGTAGAAGTGCAGCCCGAGCGCGCAAGCCGGCATGCGCAGCACGCTGGCGGCGAGCGCGATGCGCAGGTCGCAGGCCAGCACCAGGTCGGTCGCGCCGCCGAACACGCTGCCGCTCAAGGCGCAGACGGTGATCGGGCGTGCCGCCTCGAGCGCGTCGGGCACCCGTTCGAACAGCTGCGACCCGCCGCCGTCACCGTGCAGCGCACCGAGATCGTAACCAGCGCTGAATACCGGTGTGTGCTGGCCTTGCGTGTCGGCACAGAGCACGAGCACCCGCACGACCGCGTCGGCATCGACCTGTGCGATCGCGTCGAGAAGCGCGCGCAGGTCGTCGTCGGTCAGGCTGTTGCGGCGCGACGGCCGGCGCAGGCGAAGCGTCGCGACGGAGCCGTCGATCGACAGTTGCGGCGGGCCTTCGGTCGGGGTGGGTCGGCAATCTGCCATTCGGTAACCTCGTACGATCAGCAGCGTGACACGGGTGCGGGTTCGCTCGTCACCCTTGCGCAGCTCCAGTTCCGCGTGGGTCGCACCGCGTGAGCTACCCGAAACCGCCTCCGGCGCCACTCGATCAGCCTGCTTTCGACCTCCTGCGGCTTCCCCGTCCGTGCCCGGTGGCCACGGTCCCTGACCAGGCAGTTCTCCAGGTCGGGCACCAGCGTGTCCATGCAATCGACCGCCGACGGCGGCGGCACCGCTCATCGCTCGTCGGGACAGCGTAACCGATCGGATCGTCTGGCAAGGGCCCAAAGGAGGGCGCTGCTGGCATCGCGTTATCCTGCCATTAACGATGCGTCCTGGGGAGGCCGGGACGCATCATGTCTCGCGCACGTGCCGGATTGCTCAAGCGCTCCTGGGTAAAGATCGGCCAGATTCGCACGCTTTCGACCGCACGGATCGTCAAGGGAATTGGCGGCGTTGGTCCCGAAGAGCTTGCGCAGGAAGGACGGTCCTCCGCCACGCGACGGCAGCGACGGGACCAGGATGGTGGCTTGTCGCCGTGAGCACCTGAACCTGATTCAAGTCGCCGCGAGGGGTCCTGGCCATCATCGCGTTCGCGATGTGCCTCGCGCGGTGCGCTTTGTTCGGTGCGGCGCTGCACCCGCGCGGCGCCGCGAGCCCGCGGCGACGAGTTCGGCGAACATGCTCTCGGTCAGTTCGGCGAGCCGCTGCACGTCGGGGATCGAAGCTTCAAGCGCGAGGAACGTGACCTGCAGGTGCGCGTCGTAGTTGGCGATGGTGATGTTCAGTGCCTGGCCCGGCGACAGCACAGAAACCGGCAGCCCGATCTCCATCTCGGCGCCGGCGACGTATCTCTTGTCGGTGTAGCCGCCGGAGTTGGAGATTACGGCGTTGGCCAGCACCGGCCCGCGCGGCACGCGCAGCATCTCGAGCAGCGCCGGGATAGCGTGCACCAGCGCAGTGTAGCTGACGAGCGCGTTGGGTTCGGTCTGGCGCACATGCGCCTTCACCGACACCGTGTGCTGCTTCACCTGCGCGAGACGCTCCAGCGGAGAAGCCGCGGGTGCGCCGAGCGGAAACTGCAGGATCGCGAGCGCGTTTCCGCCCTTCGCATCCGCGAGCGCAACCGGCATGTCAGCCACCAGCGCACCACCCCCGCGCGGGCCCAGGTAGGCGTTCATCGCCATGTCGAGCACCGTCAGCAGCACGTCGTTGACCTTGGCGTCGTGCCGGCGGCCGAAGGCCTGCACGCGCGCCAGCGGCAGCCTGCCGTAGGCCAGGCAGCGCCGCACGGACGGTGTCG
>JAGOXN010000169.1 GCA_018059685.1 Steroidobacteraceae bacterium
ACGCCAGGCGCTCGTACGCCTGCACGATCCGCTGCACCAGCGGATGGCGCACGACGTCGCGCGCGTCGAAGAAGGTGAAGGCGACGCCTTCCACGCCCCGCAGCACCTCGATGGCGTGGCGCAGCCCCGAGCGCTGCTGTCGCGGCAGGTCGATCTGCGTGATGTCGCCGGTGACGACCGCCTTCGACCCGAACCCGAGGCGCGTCAGGAACATCTTCATCTGCTCGACCGTTGTGTTCTGCGCTTCGTCGAGGATGATGAACGAATCGTTGAGCGAGCGCCCGCGCATGAATGCGAGGGGCGCGACCTCGATAACCTGGCGTTCGATGTTGCGCGCGACCCGGTCGAACCCGAGCATCTCGTAGAGGGCGTCGTACATCGGCCGGAGATAGGGATCGACCTTCTGCGACAGGTCGCCCGGCAGGAAGCCGAGGCGCTCGCCCGCCTCCACGGCCGGGCGCACCAGCACGACGCGGCGGACGGCGCCCGACTGCAGCGCCTCGACGGCGCTCGCGACCGCGAGGTAGGTCTTGCCCGTGCCGGCCGGTCCGATGCCGAAGGTGAGGTCACTGGAGCGGATGTTGTCGAGGTAGTGGCGCTGGTTGGCGCCACGGCCCCGGATGCCGCCGCGCTGTGTCTGCACGATCACGTCGCCTGTGGAATCCGCGCCCGCCGCCTCGGCTGCGGCCGGGAAGCCGAGCTCCTGCACGCACAGGTGCACCCGCTCCGGCGCCATCGCTTCGCCGGCCGAGAGCTCGAACATCCGGCGCAGCACCGCCGCGGCGTTGTCGACCGGACCGGGCGGACCGAACACCTGCAGCCGATGTCCGCGCCGGCGCACCTCGACGCCGAGCCGCTCCTCGACGTGGCGCAGGTTCTGTTCCATGGGTCCGGCAAAGTTGCCGAGCCGCGCGTTGTCCGCACCTTCGAGGGATACCTCGCGGACCTCCACCGGTTCCGTCACGCGATACACCGTTGCGGCTCGGCGAGCCGACCGCGCAACGAGTTCGGCAGCGCCTCGGTGATCACGACGTCGACGAACCGGTCGATGAACGAGGCCGGCCCCTCGAAATTCACCCAGCGGTTGTTCGCGGTGCGGCCCGCGAGCTCGCGGGCATCGCGTCGCGACGGCCGTTCCACCAGCACGCGCTGCCGGGACCCCACCATCGAGCGGCTGATCGCCACGGCCTGCGCGTCGATGCGCTCCTGCAGTCGCGCGAGTCGCTCGAGCTTTTCGGCAGCGCTCACCTCGTCGGGCAGTGACGCCGCGGGCGTGCCCGGGCGCCGGCTGTAGACGAAGCTGAAGCTCTGGTCGAAGCCTGTCTCCGCCACGAGATCCATGGTCGCGGCGAAATCGCGCCCGGTCTCGCCGGGGAAGCCGACGATGAAATCCGAGGACAGGCACAGGTCCGGCCGGGCCTCGCGCAGCCGGCGGACCTTCTGCTTGTACTCGAGCACGGTGTAACCGCGCTTCATCAGTGCGAGGACCCGGTCCGACCCGCTCTGCACCGGCAGGTGCAGGTGGCTCACGAGTTTCGGCACCTCGCGATAGGCATCGTACAGGCTGTCGCGCACCTCGACGGGGTGCGAGGTCGTGAAGCGGATGCGCTCGATGCCCGGCACTTCCGCCACGCAGTAGATGAGGCCGGCCAGGTCGGCATGCCCCCCGCCCGGCGTGTCGCCGCGGTAGGCATTGACGTTCTGGCCGAGCAGCGTCACTTCGCGGACGCCCTGCGTGGCGAGGCCGCGGACCTCGTCCATGACCTGCGACAGCGGCCGGCTGATCTCCTCGCCACGCGTGTACGGCACGACGCAGAACGTGCAGTACTTGCTGCAGCCCTCCATCACGGACACGTACGCGGTCGACCCGGTGGCACGCGGTTCGGGCAGCCGGTCGAACTTCTCGATTTCCGGGAAGCTCACGTCCACGACCGCGCGGCCGTCGCGATGCACGCGCTCGAGCATCTCGGGCAGGCGATGCAGGGTCTGCGGTCCGAACACGAGGTCCACGAACGGCGCGCGCGTGGTGAGACCCGCGCCCTCCTGGCTCGCCACGCAGCCGCCGACGCCGATCACCACGTGCGGTCGCGCGAGCTTCAGCTCGCGCCAGCGGCCGAGCAGCGAGAAAACCTTCTCCTGCGCCTTGTCGCGCACCGAGCAGGTATTGAGCAGGAGCAGGTCGGCTTCGGCCGGCTCGTCGGTCGGCTCGTATCCGCCCGATTCGCGCAGTACGTCCGCCATCCGGGCGGAATCGTACTCATTCATCTGGCAGCCGAAGGTCCTGACGTGGACGCGAGGCATGAGCGCGCGGCGGCCCTCTCAGAACGGGATGTCGTCGTCGAAGGCTTCGTCGGATCGCGAGGTCGCGGGGGCCGGCCGCTCACCGCCGGCCGAACCCCTGGGTTCCGCGCGGGACTCGGTGCCCATGCCACCGCCGCCTCCGCGTGCGCCGAGCATCTGCATCTCGTTCGCCTGGATCTCGGTCGTGTAGCGGTCGCGGCCTTCCTTGTCCTGCCACTTGCGGGTGCGCAGCTTGCCCTCGAGGTAGACCTGGGAGCCCTTGCGCAGGTATTCCGCCGCGATCTCGGCGAGGCGGTCGTACATGACGACGCTGTGCCATTCGGTCTGCTCGCGCTGCTCGCCGGTCTGCTTGTCCTTCCAGCTCTCGGAGGTCGCGATGCGCAGGTTGGTGACCGCCTTGCCGTTCGGCATGTAGCGCGTCTCCGGATCCTGTCCGAGGTTGCCGACCAGTATGACCTTATTGATACCGCGTGCCATGGCGCCCTACCCGCGTGGAGTGAACCGGGATTTTACGGCACCCAAGGGGGGCAGCGGAAACCCGCGAATCAGGTCGGTTCGTGCCGAAATTCCGCCGTTCCGCTGGCAGCGGCCACCGCGACCCACGCCAGTGCAACCGCCGTGCTGCCCCAGAAGACACCCGACAGGCCGAAACGCCCCAGCAGGACGCCGCCGAGCAGGCCGCCCAGGAAGGCCCCCAGGAACTGCGAGGTTGCGAAAACCCCGAGCGCGGCACCCCGGTCCTGGCCCGGTGCCGCCTGGGTGAGGAGTGCCGGCAAGCGCGCCTCGAGATAATTGAACACGGCGAAGTAAAGCGTCAGGGCGGCGAGAACCCGCCAGAGGTGCGCGTGGTCGTGCCCGAGCATCGCCTGCGCTACGGCCGCGAGGAGGACCGCGAGTACGAATACCCGGCCGCCGTACCCGCTGCGCTCCGTGGCGAGAATCAGGGGAATCGTGCCCGCGAGCGACGATGCGAAGACGCCGAGATAGACCTTCCAGTGCCCGGCGGCAGGGATCCCGAGATTTGCTGCAAGAGCCTGGGGCACCGACAGGAAGGTAGCCGTCATGATGAAGTGCAGCGCGAAGACGCCTGCGTACAGCGGCCGCAGCGCGGGCTGCAGCAGAAGGCCGACCAGGTCCGGGAGCCGGCGCGATTCCGCGCCGCCCGTACGGGGCGGCTCGGCCGGCACGGCCGCGATGAGCAGCACCAGTCCTGCGAGCGCGAGTCCGAGCATCAGCAGGAAGATTCCGGGCACGCCGATCGCCGCATCGAGCAGCGGCGCGAGGACCAGCGACACGACGAACGACAGGCCGATACTGATGCCCACGACCGCCATGGCGCGGGTGCGCACGTCGGGTCGCGTGAGATCGGCGAGCAGCGCGGTGACCGCCGCCGAGACCGCGCCGGCGCCCTGCACCGAGCGAGCGAGCACGAGTGCCGTCACGCTGTGGCCGAGCGCACCGATCAGGGAGCCCGCGGCGTACAGCATCAGGCCCAGCGCGATCACGGGCTTGCGGCCGTAGCGGTCCGACCAGCGGCCGAAAGGGATCTGCAGCAGCGCCTGCGTGAGGCCATACGCGCCCATCGCGAGGCCGAGCAGCTGCGGCGAGTAATCGGGCAGCTCGCGCGCATAGAGCGCCAGTACCGGCAGGAGCAGGAACAGGCCGAGCATGCGCGACGCGTAGATCGCGGCGAGCGCACCGACCGAACGGCGCTCCTGCGGCGAGAGCGCCGGCTGCATTGTGGGAGGACTGGCTCGGATTGGCTTTGCCTCGAAGGCCCGGCCTATATTAGCAGGCTGCCCATCCGCCGCCTCGAGCCCGGTTCCCGTCATGGACGTCATTCGCATCCGCGGTGCGCGCACCCACAATCTGCGCAGCATCGACCTCGACCTGCCGCGCGACCGCCTCATCGTCGTCACGGGCCTGTCCGGTTCCGGAAAGTCGTCGCTCGCCTTCGACACCATCTACGCGGAAGGCCAGCGTCGCTACGTGGAGTCGCTGTCCGCCTACGCCCGGCAGTTCCTGTCAGTCATGGAGAAGCCGGACGTGGACCACATCGAGGGCCTGTCGCCGGCGATTGCGATCGAGCAGAAGGCGACCTCGCACAATCCGCGCTCGACGGTGGGCACCGTCACGGAGATCTACGATTACCTGCGCGTGCTGTTCGCGCGCGCCGGCGTGCCGCGCTGCCCGGAGCACGGGCAGGAACTCACGGCGCAGACCGTGAGCCAGATGGTTGACCAGGCACTCGCGCTCCCCGACGGCACGGCCCTGCTCCTGCTCGCTCCGCTGGTGCAGGACCGCAAGGGCGAGCACCGGGAGACGCTCGAGCACGTGCGCAGCCAGGGCTTCGTGCGCGCGTTCATCGATGGCCGGCTGGTCGAACTCGACTCCGTACCCGCCCTCGACCCGCGCCGCCGCCACACCATCGACGCGGTCGTGGACCGTCTGCGGGCGCGTCCCGATGCCGGACAGCGCCTCGCCGAGTCGTTCGAGACGGCGCTCGCGCTCGCGCAGGGGGTCGCCCGCATCGTCATGCAGGACGAGCCCGATCGCGAGCCGCTGGTATTCTCGAATCGTTACGCATGCACCCTGTGCGGGTACAGCATCGCGGAACTCGAACCGCGCCTGTTCTCGTTCAACAACCCGAGCGGCGCGTGTGGCACCTGCGGCGGACTCGGGCTGCAGGAGTTCTTCGACCCGGCACGCGTCGTCGTCAATCCCGGACTGTCGCTCGCGGGCGGTGCCGTCCGCGGCTGGGACCGGCGCAACGCGTATTACTTCCAGCTGATCCAGTCCCTGGCCCGCCACTACCGCTTCGACATCGAGACGCCCTGGGTCGACCTGCCGGAGGCCCTCCGACACGTACTGCTCTGGGGCAGCGGCGACGAACGCATCGAGTTCCGCTACTTCGATGCCCGCGGCGGCGGCACGCGCCGCCGGCACTCGTGGGAAGGCATCCTGCCGAACCTCGAGCGTCGCTACCGCGAGACGGAGTCGCCGGCGGTACGCGACGAACTCGCGAAGTACCGTGGCACACGGTCGTGCCAGGACTGCGGCGGCAGTCGACTCAATCTCGCGGCGCGCAACGTGTTCGTCGCCGGGCGCAGCATCCCGGAACTCGCCTCCCTGCCGATCGCGGAGGCACGGCGCTTCGTCGCGGACCTCGACCTGCCGGGATGGCGCGGCGAGATTGCGCGACGCCTGGTGCGCGAACTGGCCGACCGGCTCACCTTTCTGAGCGACGTCGGCCTCGACTACCTGACGCTCGACCGCAGCGCGGGAACGCTCTCCGGCGGCGAGGCCCAGCGGATCCGGCTCGCGAGCCAGATCGGCTCGGGCCTGGTCGGAGTCATGTACATACTCGACGAACCGTCGATCGGTCTGCACCAGCGTGACAACCAGCGGCTCCTCGACACGCTGCTGCGCCTGCGCGATCTCGGCAACACGGTCCTCGTCGTCGAGCACGACGAGGACGCCATCCGCCAGGCCGATCACGTCGTCGACCTCGGTCCCGGCGCGGGCATCCACGGCGGACGGGTCGTCGCACAGGGCACGCCGGCCGACATCGAGGCCGCGCCCGAATCGCTCACGGGGCAGTACCTGAGCGGGCGGCGCAGCATCGCCGTGCCCGCGGTGCGCACGCCGGTGCAACCCGGGCGCGTCCTGCGGCTCCTCGGGGCGAGCGGCAACAACCTGCATGACCTGAGCGTGGAGATCCCGCTCGGCCTCCTCACCTGCGTCACGGGCGTGTCGGGTTCCGGCAAGTCGACGCTCGTCGTGGACACGCTGTATCGGCATGCGGCGGGC
>JAGOXN010000168.1 GCA_018059685.1 Steroidobacteraceae bacterium
GTCGGCCTGGCAGCACTCTCCTATGGCGCCATGGGCTGCTTCGATCAGACCGTGGGATGGGCGCGCGCGACGAAGGTGCCGGAAGGCGGCCGCGTGATCGACCGGCCCTGGGTGCAGCTCGCACTCGCCGAGGCCTATGCCGTGCTGCAGGCCAATGCGATGCTGTCCAATCGTGTGGCGTGGGGCGTTTCCCAGGGTGCCGTGCGCCCCGAGCTGGCAAGCGCCTGCAAGGTCTTCGGTACCGAAAGCTACATCAAGGTTCTGCAGTTGCTGCTCGACGTCGTCGGTTCTGCAGGCGTCGTGAAGCGCGGCTCGCCCGGCGCCGTGCTGCAGGCACGCCTGGAGGGCGAGTGGCGGATGTGCCAGATCAATACTTTTGGCGGTGGTGCGGTCGAGGTGCTGCGCGACATGGTGGCGCAGGTAGGACTCGGGCTGCCGCGCAGGCGTTGAAGGAGTGACTTCCATGACGGATGCCGGAACGCAAAACTGGCTGTTGAAGGGGCAAGCGCCCATTGGTCGCGAGGCACTGCCGGTGGCCCTCATCGACTTCGCGGAAGGCGTGCGGGTGGTGGCGAACCTGCGGGACATCGAGCCGGAGACGGTGCGCATCAACGGGCCGGCCCCGGTGGGGTTCGTCGAGGTGGGTCAGTCCTTCGTGATCCCGGCTTTCCGCGAGCGGCGGGCCGGCTGAGGAGGCGCAATGGACTTCAGCTATCGCGAGGAACAGCAGAGCCTGCGTGAGCTTGCGGCGCAGATTCTCGGAGACCGGGTCACTGACAGTTTCCGTCGGGAGTTCGCCCGTTCGGGCGAGTGCTACGACCGCACGCTCTGGAAGACGCTCGCCGAGGCGGGTCTTCTCGGCGTCGCCATCGCCGAGGCGCACGGCGGCGCGGGGCTCGGCCTCACCGAAATCTGTCTCGTGCTCGAGGAGCAGGGTCGCACGCTCGCGCCCGTGCCGCTGCTCGCCACGCTCGTGCTGGGCGCGATGCCGGTGCAGGAGTTTGGCAGTGCCGTGCAGCGCGCGGCGCTCCTGCCGCGCGTGGCCTCGGGGGAGATCCTGCTCACCGCAGCGCTCGAGGAGACCGCCGGCGGCGATCCGCTGCTGCCAACGGTCAAGGCGACGGCGAACGCCGACGGCTGGCGCCTGCGGGGCGTGAAAGCCTGCGTTCCCTACGGCGCGCAGGCGCACGCGATCCTGGTCTCCGCTCGTACGGGCAGGCGGAGCGTCGGAGTCTTCATCGTCGATCCGCAGGCGAAGGGCGTGCGCATCGAGGCGCAGGCGACGACGAGCGGCGAACCTCAGGCGCAGGTGAAATTCAGCAACGTCCAGCTTTCCGCAGCGGACGTCCTCGGTGATCCCGCCAATGGCGCCGACATCGTGCGCTGGATGATCGAGCGCGGTCATGCGGCGCTTGCCGCCGAGCAGGTCGGCCTCATGGCGGAGGCGCTGCGACGAACCGCCACCTATACGAGGGAACGTGTGCAGTTCGGGCACCCTACCGGCAGCTTCCAGGCCGTGCAGCACCGGCTCGCCGACGGTTTCATCGACGTCGAGGCGCTGCGGTCGGTGTATCTGCGCGCCGTGTGGGCGCTGGAGAGCGGCATCCCCGCGACAGCGGAGGTTGCCGCCGCGAAGTGGTGGGCGGCCCGCGGTGGACACCGCGTCACGCACACCGCGCAGCATCTGCACGGAGGCGTGGGCTCGGACGTCGACTATCCGATCCACGCTTTCTTCCTGCGAGCCAAGCAGATCGAGCTCGCGCTCGGCGGCGCCGCGCCCATGCTCGCCAGGATCGGCGAACAGCTCGCGAGCGGCGCCGTGCCGCCCATGACCTGACTGCCTGCGAGGAACACCCGGCTGACCGGATCACGCCGCCCCGCCCACGCGCTCCCGGCCGGATCATTGGCCAGCACCGGCACGAAGTCGAAGCGTACCGGCGATGCACAGGATGGGTGCCGAGGACTTCCGCAGCACGAGCTCACCGAACGGCGCGACGACATCCAATGCATCGCCGACACATCGCGCGACGGGAGGTGCGGGCCTCAGCCACGCTGCGCTGCGGGCCCGGCCGATCACTCGGTTCCCCTGGGCGTCGAGGCCCGCGACGTGCGCCCGGCGCTCGCGCGGTAGATGGCGTACCCTACGCCGATCACCGAGGGAGCTGCATGCCATGCGCACCTGTGCCGTCCTGCTCTTGAGCCTGGCTTCGCAGATTGCCTGCGCGGCCGCCGCCCCGCTGCCCAAGCCCGTGAAGATCGCCCTCGATGCAGTCACAGCCATCTGCACCGAGGTCGAGGGCAAGCCGAATACGGTCGACGCGATCAAGCGCGTCGACCTGAACGCCGACAGCCACGAGGACTACGTGCTCGACGTAGGCTCGGTCAACTGCGACGGCGCCGCCAGCGTCTACGGCGACCGCGAGAAAGGCGTGTTGATCTTCGTCGGCGACGGTACCGGCGGCGCCACCGAGGCCTTCAACGAACCCAGCTTCGGCATCAGGCTGGACGACAGCGGCGCGACGCCGAAACTCTGGCTCACGGTCATGGGCGCGATGTGCGGTCAGAAGCCCGCAGCCGATTTCGCCAGCGAGAACTTCTGCGAGCGCGCGCTGCAGTGGAACGCGAAGACGCGAAGGTTCGACTTCGCGCCGGTATCGACCGTGCGGATGATCGAGTAGGAGCCAGCGCTGCAAAGGCGCGGCGCGCTCTTGAGCACGCCGGGGCGCGGTGGCGCCCCGGCGTCTGGAGTCACGGCGCCACAGTGAGCGTGCGACTCGCGATCACGAAATCGGTGGGCGCCGTGGCCGTGACGGTTGCACCGCCCGACTCGCGTCCGCTGACGGCCGCGGCGGCGAGCAGGATGCGGAACGTACCCGAATAGCCGGAGGCCGACGAGAGGTCGCAGGTCAGCAGCAGCGTCACAGGGTGCAACTGCTCGAGCGAGCCCGCTCCGGCAATCGACAGCGACAGCGTTCCGTCATCCGCGCCGAACGCGCCGCTCGCAAGCTGCGTGTCACCCAAATCGACTGCACCGTCGGCGTCGCGATCCCACCACACTCGTACTGCCGTGACGTGCGTCGCGTCGTTCAGACTGCCCGACGCGCGCAGCGTCAGCGTGCCGTTCGTGATCGGGGTCGGGCCGTGGCTCGTCAGCCGGTACGAGGCGAGCGGTACGCTGGTCGCGCCGCGACCGACGCTGCCATCGGTCAGCACGCTGCCGAGCAACTCGAGGCTCGACTGCAGCGGCTCGACGTATGTGAACAGCTGGCCGAGAGCGTTCGGGTCACCGAAACCCACCTCCGCCCAGGCCGCGTGCGTCCTGTCGAACGCCCACACGTCCATCACACCCGGCCAGATCGCGCCGCCTGCGGCCTGGTAGCGCCAGCTGGCGCCGCCGTCGTAGGTGACATGGGCCGGGCCGCCAGCCTGCGCGAACCCCTTGAGCGTCGTCGCGAAATCGAAGTCCTGCACGAGTCCGTCGGAGACCTTCGACCAGGTCTGGCCGGCGTCGACGCTGCGATAGGTGCCATTCGGTACCGTGCCGTTCGCGCTGAGCATCCAGGCAGTGTCGTCGACCATGGCGATGTCGCGGCTGTCGTTGTAGATGCCGCCGTTCGCCCGCGTCGTCCAGGAGCCCTGCGCGTCGCGCAGCACGAACTGCTGGAGTTGCGCGCCGCGATACGCGACGGCCCGTCCGGAATTGTTCGCGTCCACGCCGATGAACGTGCCCCACTCGTCGCGCGGTGAATACCACTTGAGCGTCCAGGTGGCACCTGCGTCGGCGCTCTCCCACAGCGCGTCATAGGCACCTGCTGTGTACCCCTGCACCCCGCAACCGACACGGCCCGCCATGATGATGTGGCTGGCGCCGATGCGCGCGTAAGCGCTGGTTTCGGTGTGATAGCCCGTGGGCGGGAACTGCAGTGGGGTGAACGTCCAGGTCTGCCCGCCGTTGGCGGTGTAGAAGTAACCCGCGCCCGTGTCGCACGGGATGCCGTAGGTCGACGCGTGCATGACGCCGTGGTCGGCGTCGAGGAAATAGAAATTCTGCCAGTTGCCCGGGTACGGTTGGCCGGCCGCCCAGGCGGCCGAGTCGTACACCCATTGACCGATCATGGTCCAGCTGGCGCCGCGGTCCGTCGTGCGGTAGAGCTCGATTCGATCGTTCGGGACGTCGCGCCGGAACGACACGAACGCCACCTGGTCACTCACGAACTGGGCCTTCCAGCCGACGGGACCCTGGCTGTTCATGGTGTTCCACGGGGGCGGGTAGCCCGCGAGTTCGTCCCAGTGGTACACGAATGAGAATTCGACGCCAGTCACCGAATCGGTCGCCACGTTGAGCGTGACGCGCTTGGAGGCCTGGGTGAACACGTCGTAGTAGTCACCCTCGTCGAAGATCAGGACGACGCTACCTCTGGGAACACCGGCGAGGCTGAAGGTGCCCGTGTAATTTCCGGTCGGCACCACGTCCGTCGAGAGGTTCGTTCCGGCTACCCGGATCTTGCCGCCCGCTTGATTGAGCAGGCCGCCGATGGAGGGTTTCCATCCCATGTCGGAATCCGGGATTACGATTTCTCCGGAGACCGTCGCAGTGCGCACGGTCAGGGAGGTTGTCGCCGACAAATTCCCCGATTCCGCTCGGATCGAGGAATTGCCGGACGTCGCGACGGCCGTAGCGAAGCCGTCGGCCCCGATGGTGGCGACGTTGGCGCTGGATGAACTCCAGGTCACGGACGCTGTCAGGTCGCGCGTCGTCTGGTCTGAGTATCGTCCGGTTGCCCTGAACTGCTGCGTCGCGCCGCCATAGCCGAGAACCGGGTCCGCCGGCGTGATCGAGATCGAATCCAGAGTGGCCGCCGTCACCGTCAGGGTCGTGGTACCCGTCACCGTTCCGGACGCCGCACTGATTGTCGTGCTGCCGGAGCCCGCCGAGGTCGCGAGGCCGCCGGACCCAATGGTGGCTACCGCCATGTTCGATGACGACCACGTCGCCGTAGCGGTCAGGCTCTGCGCGCTGCCGTCGGAGTAGTTCCCGGTCGCAGAGAACTGCTGCGTCCCGCCGAGCGCAATGGTCGGAGCGGCCGGCGCGACAGAGATGGAAGTCAGCGTCGGAGGCGGAGGCGGTGGCTTCTTGCCGCCGCCACCACCGCCTCCGCAGGCAGCGAGCGTTGCCAGACCGCACACCGCCGTGAGCGTTGCTGCGAGGGAACGCCAGTTGAACAGGTGAGTGTCGACGCGTCGCATGGAGCACCTTCCTTTGCCTCGACCACGATTTCCTTTCCCGCGCTACGGACGCGCCACAACGCGCGGCGTTCCATATCGCACCAAACTTCCTTCAGCCATGTTTCATCGTCCCGTCCTGCTGGCCGGGCGGAAATTGTTAGAATTGCCTAGGCTGATTGCGCCTTGCGCAGGGCCGCCCGGCGCGCCCGGTGGAGACTTGCCGGCCATCGCGAAGCAATTTCGATTGCCGCATGCGGGCCGCATCGGAGTCGCAACGTGCGACTCACCTCATTCGCCATGGCCCGGCACCACACCTGCTTCGACGGCCGCGCGGGTCGCCGTGCAGCGTGATCTCGACGCGGGTCCTCATCGCCTCATGGGCTGTTGTGACGAGACCGACGAAGGACCGTCTTGGTTTTGTCCGCTTCCGGCGAGCAGTGTCATCAGCGACCCGGAGGAATTGGTGATGCCAGGGCGTCGAGTCGTTGATCGCCCTGACACCGCAAGCGATCGGGCAACCGCGTCTGGCAGGATGGGCGCTCCCCGCCGCGCTGCAGCGCTTCCTCGCCAACGGGGTCGAGATTCCCTCGCCCGCCACCGACGCGCTCTGCGCCGCGGCGCGCCAAGCCGGGATCGACGTCGCCATCGGTGTGGCCGAGCGCGACACCATCACCCGCGGTTACATCAGGCGCGCCAGGAAGCTCTCCACCGCTGAGTTGAAGGCATCGTTGTCGTCGCCTGCGACCATGTGGCCGGCGCCGGCGACGTCCACGAATTCGACGTGCGGGATGCGCCGGCGCAGGTCTTCCACGCCGTCGTCGCTCACCACCTCGCTCAACTTGCCGCGCACGAGCAGTGCAGGTACACGTACCTGTTCGGCGGCCA
>JAGOXN010000023.1 GCA_018059685.1 Steroidobacteraceae bacterium
CTGCGCCAGCAGGGCCGCGCTATCCCGTTCGGGGTCGAGGGTTACGAAGATCACTTGCACGCGGGCACCGTCTCGCCCGAGATTCTTCTTCACTGCCGCCATGTCCGACAGGGCTGTCGGGCATACGTCAGGGCAGTTCATGAAGCCGAAGAACAGCACCACGACCTTGCCGCGGAAGTCCGCCAGCTTGCGCGTCGTCCCGGTGTGATCGGCCAGCGAGAAGTCGGGGCCGATCGAACTCCCGGTGATGTCGACGCCATTGAACTTCTGCGGCTGGCAGGCCGCCACTGCGATGCAGACGACGAAGAGAAGTGCGGTGCGAACCATGCCTGTAGCGCTTTCCTGCGAAGGAGCCGTGGATTGTCTCAAGGACGAGCAGACTTTCGTCGCTCGGTGCGCAGCAGCGTTGTCGGTGCGCAGCCGTCCGCAGCCGACCGTGTATGTGGCAACACACCTGCGACGATCAAAAGGCCGGCGCCGCCGACGACCAGGATGTCGGCCAGATTGAACGCGGGCCAGTGCCAGTCCTGCCAGTAGAAGTCGAGGTAGTCGACGACCGCTCCGAGGCGGAGGCGGTCGATCACATTGCCGAGCGCGCCGCCGATGAGACCAGCGTATGCCACCGCCTCGAGGCGATTCTTCACGCCGCGCCATAGCATCCACAGCAGGATTGCACTGACTGTCAGTCCGATCGCCGAGAGGAAATACCGCTGCCAGCCGGAGGCGTCGGCAAGGAACGAAAAAGCAGCTCCGGGGTTCAGCACGTGCACAAGGTTGAACCAGGGTGTCACCTCCACGCGTGCATGCAGGGGCAGGGCGGCAGCGACAATGGCCTTTGTCGCCTGGTCCAAGGCGGCCAGCGCGGCGGCAAAAAGCATCCAGGCCGGCCAGCGACGTCGGGTGTCGAATGATGGGGCGGTCAATGTAGGCCCTTCAAATGAGCGCGCTTGGCGCAAAGCATTCGGAGTCCTTCACTTGTCTTCCTCTGTCAGCAGCGTCTGCAGGTCCGGCGGAACGGGCAGCGAGGCAAACGCGCTGACGTTTGATCCGCCTGTGTTGCCGACCGGCAGGCGGCCCGTTAGGTGTCCAAGTGGCGTGAGGACGAGTCTCAGCAATTGACCTGCCACTTCGCCCAGGTCGCCGCGGCGCCACCCAATGCGCAACATCCAGACGTGCACTGCCCAGTGGCGTCCAAGCTGCCTTTGGCCGAGCAGATGGGCGCGTTCCAGCAGGCTGAAGGCGGCCTGCAGGTCCCCGGCGCGGTAAAGAGTCCTGGCCGTGGCGAAGGCCTCGTTGAACGCCGAATCTCGCGAACTCACTTCTTCTCCTGCGGTACTTGGTTCCGATTGCCGAAGGCGCCGAACTCGTAGAAGACGCTCGCGAGCGATGCCACCACGAGGATTAGCAGGAGCAAGGCGGTGCGGAGGTTGCGCCGGGACAATTCTCGATCCGCACGCGGCGGTGTCTTGAGTGGCGGGTCGGACTTTTCTTCATTGGCGTTCATGTCGTCACCCGAGGCTGTCGATCGCCAACGGGCGCGCTGAGCAATCGCAGACCGTTGGCGACAACCAGGAGGCTGGCGCCCATATCGGCGAATACCGCCATCCACATCGTGGCGCTGCCGAAAAGGGCCAGCACGAGGAAGACCGCCTTGATCCCCAGCGCCAGGCTGATGTTCTGCCAGAGAATCGCACTGGTACGCCTCGAAAGGCGTATGGTTTCGGGAACCCGGCGCAGATCGTCGTTCATGATCACGATGTCGGCCGCTTCCATGGCCGTGTCGGTGCCGATCGCCCCCATCGCAAAGCCAACGTCCGCCTGGGCCAGCGCCGGCGCATCGTTGATGCCGTCCCCGATCATGCCGGATGGTCCGTAGCGCTGCTGCAGGGCCTTCAGCGCACCCAGTTTGTCCGTTGGCAGCAAGTCGCCGCGGGCATCGTCGATTCCCGCCTGCTCCGCGATCGTGCGCGCCGTCGCCGCGTTGTCGCCCGACAGCATCAGCGGATGGACGCCAAGCGCCTTGAGTTCTGCCACCGCATCGGCCGAATGCGCCTTGATCCCGTCGGCGACCGCGAAGATGCCTAGCACGGCGCCGTCGGAAGCCAGGACCGTCACCGTCCGGCCGGCGGTTTCGTGCACGCGCAGCCGGGCTTCCAGGCTCGAGCTGCACTGGCCGCGCTCCTCGATCAGGCGATGGTTGCCGAGCACGTACGTCTGACCATCGACCGTTCCGGTCACGCCCCGCCCGGGCAGCGCCCTGTAGTTGACCACCGTCGCCCCGTTCTTCGGGAGCCCCTCCGCAATCGCCTTCGAAACCGGGTGATCCGAGTGCCCGGCCAGGCTCGCGACGATGGCTGCGATCCGATCGCGATCGGCGGCCCCATGCAGCGTGCTCCATTCGACCAGTCGCGGCTTGCCTTCAGTGATGGTGCCGGTCTTGTCGAACGCGATCGCCTTCAGGTGGCGGGCGCCTTCAAGATGGACTCCGCCCTTGATCAGGATGCCGCGCCGCGCCGCGGCGGCCAGCCCGCTCACGACCGTCACCGGCGTCGAAATGACCAGGGCGCAGGGGCATGCGATGACGAGCAACACCAAGGCCTTGTAGATGGCCTGCAGCCACGTCCAGCCGAACAGCCAGGGCCCCGAGACGGCAACCAGAATCGCAATGACGAACACGGCAGGCGTGTAGACCGCGGCGAAGCGGTCGACGAAGCGCTGCGTCGGCGCCCGGTTCCCTTCCGCCTGCTCGACCGCGTGAATGATCCGCGCCAGCGTGGAATTTGCCGCCAGCGCGGTCACCTCGACCTCGATCAGCCCGTTCTCGTTGATCGTTCCGGCGAAGACCGGGTCGCCCGCTTCCTTGTCGACGGGGATGCTCTCGCCGGTCACCGGCGCCTGGTTGATGCTCGAGTTTCCGGCGACGACGATGCCGTCGAGGGGAACGCGCTCGCCCGGCCCGATGCGGACGATGGCACGCAGCGGCACGTCGCCAACCCGCTCAACCCGCCACTCGCCTTTGTCCTGTCGAACCGTGGCTGTTTCCGGCGCCATCGCCATCAGTCCGGTGATGGCATGGCGAGCGCGTTCGACCGCCCGGGCCTCGATCAATTCCGCGATCGCGTACAACGCCATGACCATCGCCGCTTCGGCCCACTGCCCGATGAATACGGCGCCGGTCACCGCAACGCTCATCAGCGCGTTGATGTTCAGTCGGCCGGCGAGCAGCGCCGCGATACCCTTCTTGTAGACGTCGAAACCGGCCAGCGCGATGGCGCTCCCCGCCAGCGCTAGTCCCAGCGCTTTCGTCACCATCGTCTCGGTGACGAAATAGCCCACCAGCTCAGCCGATATCGCTAACACCAGGGCGCAAGCCAGCTTCATGGCCGCCGTGCGAACGCTGGCAGCAGCGGGCTCGTGGCTCTGTTCATCGGTAGCTGCTTCCGGCGTCGCAGGCCGCTCGTCCACAGGGCGTGCATCGAACCCGATCCGGCGCAGCAGGCCGGCGGCTTCTTCCACAACCGCCGGCGACGCATCGATGTGCACGTTGCGCTCGCTGAGGCGAAAGGTCAGCGCACGGATGCCGTCAAGGCGATCGAGTGCGCGCCGAATCTCCGACTCCTCGGTGACACAATCCATTGCCGGAACGTGCAGCCATCCGGCGGCACTGGTCACGGGGAGGGCGGTTTGCCGTTGCTCTGGCGGCTCACAGCACGCATTGACCCGGACTTGATCGTGGTCGGGCTTGGACATTCTTGAGTCTCGGATGCGGCTGCGCCGCGAGTACGTTTAGCGGCATTTGAAACCCTGTAGTGGGTGTAGAGTCAAATGCTCTTCGACCCCTCTTTCCGCCGGGAGTCCCGAGTGAAGATTGGCGAGCTTGCTTCCGCGACCGATACCCGTGTCGAGACCATTCGTTTCTACGAGCGGGAAGGTCTGCTTCCCGACCCTAAACGCAGTACGGCGAACTATCGCGTCTATACCTCGGCGCACGTCGAGCGGTTGGCATTCATCCGGAATTGCCGCAACCTCGACATGGCGCTCGACGAAGTCAGGGAGTTGTTGCGTTTCAAGGACGCACCTGGAAAGGACTGCGCGAACGTGAACGCCTTGCTCGATGAGCACATTGGCCATGTGTCGCAGAGGATCCGCGAGCTGCGCGCGCTCGAGAGGGAACTACGGGTACTGCGCGCGCGCTGCGAGAGTCCGGGCCACGGCAAGGACTGCGGAATCCTCGGCGGTCTGGGGACTTCGTCCGGCCGGACTTCAAAAACGACCACGCAGCGTCACGTGCGTGGCACGCACTGAACTGACCTGAGCCGCTCGTGCTGCACCGTGACAAAAAAATGCGGGCGGAGAAGCGAGCTGGGACAACAGTTTGACGCGTTTGATTCCAGCCCGTCGTGGGCGTTGCCCTGACCGGCCAGGACGAGCGTCAAGGGTGTCGGCGATGGTCGCGGGAGTCGATCGATGTCGATAGATGGTCTTCGACGGCGCGGTGAGCCGCCCGACGGTGAATGGCGTTTGCCGCCATCAACGGTGCCGTCGGCGCGCAGATCGCCGGCGTGGTCAGCGACGGCCAAGGGACCTTCACGCTGTCGCTGGGCAGCTACACCCGCCCAGTCATCCAGCGCGTCGGCGGCGACGTCTTCGTTGACGACGAGGCCACGGGGACGATCCGGACGCCCATGATGGGGGCGGCAATGTCATGGGCGCGGTGCTGCCGACGGTGACCGCTGGCGCGACCGTCACCGGCCTGTGGGTAACGCCGGTCACATCGATGGCACAGGCCCGCGCTCGGCCATGGCCCGGGCCATTGAGGTCGACGGAGTGATTTGGAGGTTGTCGACCACCGTGCCCGCAGCCTATGCAGGGATCGCCGCCGTCATCACGTCGCCGTCCATGTTCGTCTATGCGGCGTTCGCTTCGTCGCTGTACCTGCCGCCGCTCATCGTCAGCAGCAACGGCCCGGTGTAGCCGGGGACCGACAGCACGAATCCGCCTTGCGCATCGGTGACTGCCGACGCCAGCATTGCCCCCATCGTGCCATCGGCGTTCACGCCGTAGGCGCTGACGGTTGCGTCGCTCACCGGCCCCTTGACTGCCGCGCCGCTGTCCGTGCTCGCCGCTGTCGGCGTGTCGCTCGACGACGAACCGCCACCTCGACAGGCGCTGAGGACGAGCGCTGCGCCGATAGGGAGCACGGGCCATGCGAAGCGGCTTCTGCCTATCAAAGTCATGATGTGATCAAGCCTGATGTCGTTGCGACGATGCGCCTGCCATGCCTCTGGCCGCGCCCGGCCGGTGGCCGCGCGACGGCCCTACGCGTTTCAGCCGAGATCGCGCCGGAAGGCATCGAACTCGGCCTTGTCGATCTCGCCGCGCGCATAGCGTTCCTTCAGAATCGAGAGCGCCCGGTCCGTGTCTCCGACCTCGCCTGCACCCTCGCTGCGCACCAGCCAGCGCACCGACACGACGATGACCAGGATAAGCACGCCCCACCACAGCAGGTGGCCGATCCCGAACATGGCGCCGCCACCCCAGCCCATCATGTTTCCCCACATGGTCGATCTCCAGTCTTGCCAGCGTTGCCCTGCATCCTTGGCACGCGACGATGACGCCTGCGTTTAGGACTGCGGACGCCGTGTCCTTCAAACGGGCGCGCTCGCGGGCACACCCGCAGTGGCGCCGGCCTTCCCGAGCCGCGACCGGGAAGAAGGCCGACGCGTCTTGCCATCTCAGAAGCCGCAACCCGGTCCGAAGCCCGCACCGTAGCCGGGGCCGTGGCCACGGCCGTAGCCGCCCCCGAACGCGGGCCCATACAACGCACGGTCCGCGACGGCACGCTGCTCGGGCGTCAGCGCGGCGTACAGGTCCTTGACGACCTTGGCATGCGCCTCGGCGTTGGCTTGGCGCAGCTTGAACATCCCGTCACGCAGGGCGGCAAACTCCGCCTGCGTGCCAGGCGTCGTCCCGTGCATCCTCTCCTGCATCTGCTGGCGCAGGGCCTGCATCGACTCGACTTGCTGCTGCGTCTGCTTCTCGAAGGCGCCCCACGCCGGCTCCTGGTCGGACGTGACCTTGAGCTCAGACTTGACAGCGGCGAGTCGGCTGCCCACGACGGCCGACACTTCCGAGGCGCCCATCCCGCCGCCCATTCCGCCCCACATGCCTGCGCCGGGGCCGTGGCCCATGCCACCGTGGCCGGGAGCACCGCCCATGGCGCCATAGCCCGGTCCCCAGCCCATGCCGCCCGGGTGGGCGATGCTCAGACCTGCCGTGCCCAGTGAAGTGACCGCAATGGCGGCGGCCGCGAGAATCTTGGTGCTGCGTTTCATGATGCTTCCTTTGTCGGTTCTGCAGCTCCGGGAGCGCCCTGTGCGCCGTCTCTTCTGCAGTGAGGCCATTGAACTCGCTCCATGTAAGGGCGTGATGTCGCCGCGGGCCGTTTTTGTCGCCGCCGATGTCAAGGCGCGCGCTTGACATGCTGTGATACGTTGACGCACGAAGCGCGCGCTCTAATCCGCCCCATGGATCGCACCGACCACATCCTGATCGTCGACGACGACGCCGAGATCCGCACCCTGCTCGCGCGCTACCTGGAGAAGAACGGGCTGCGGGCGACCGCGGTCGGCGACGGCCGCGCGATGTGGCAGGCACTGGCTGCGGCGGTGTTCGACCTGATCGTCCTCGACCTGATGCTGCCGGGCGACGACGGGCTGACGCTGTGCCGCGACCTGCGCGCCCGCTCGGACATCCCGGTCGTCATGCTGACGGCGCGCGGTGAGGAGACCGATCGTGTCGTCGGCCTGGAGATGGGTGCCGACGATTACCTGGCCAAGCCCTTCAGCGCCCGCGAACTGCTGGCCCGGATCAAGTCGGTGCTGCGACGCACGCGCAGCCTGCCGCCGAATCTGCGTCCGGACGACGACGCGCGCATCCGGTTCGGCGGCTGGACGCTGGACACCCAGCAGCGCCGACTGATCGCGGCCGACGGCGAGGTGACAGCGCTCAGCGGCGCCGAATATCGGCTGCTGCGCATCTTCGTCGAGCACCCGAATCGCGTCCTCAACCGCGACCAGCTCGTCGAGCTGACGCAGGGCCGCGAGGCAGAGGCGCTGGACCGAAGCATCGACGTGCAGGTGAGCCGTCTGCGCCATCGCCTGGGCGACGACCCGCGCGAGCCGGCGATCATCAAGACGGTCCGCGGCGAGGGCTACGTGCTCTCGGTGTCGGTGCACAAGGGCGGCGACGCGCCGGCGCGGCCGCCGACCTCCGGTCGGGGTCGATGATGTCGACGCGAGAGAGCACGACGCTGCGGGGTGCGCTGCGCTGGCTGCCGCAGACGCTGTTTGGCCGCCTGCTGCTCGTGCTGGCGGGGGGCCTCGTGCTCGCGCAGCTTCTGAGCGCCGGTCTCAGCCTCGCGGAACGCGAGGACTTGCTGCAGATCGCTGGCGGGCACCAGCAGGCGCAGCGTATTGCGGACGTGGTGTCGCTGCTCGATTCGCTCGGACCGCAGGAGCGCGACCGGGTGCTCTCGGTGCTCAGCGTGCCGCCGCTGGTCGTGACGCTGCACGACGCCCCCGACGCCGGAGCCGCGGATGCCGAGGCCCGCAGCGGCGGCCCTCACGCGATGATGGTCGAGGCCATGCTGCGCGCGTCGCTCGGCAGCGATCGTTCGATCCTCCTGCAGACGGACGCTGCACCCAGCGGCCCGTGGGTCCCTGCCGACGAGCGGGCGGTGCGTCGGAGCGGCGGCATGATGGGCGGCCCGGGAATGATGGGCGGCCCGGGAATGATGGGCGGACCGGGGATGATGGGCACTCCGGGCCACATGGTCGACGGCGGCTGGCCGGCGGGGACGCGGCTGCTGCGTGTCCACGTGCAGTTGCGCGACGCCCGGTGGGCGCGCTTCGAAGCCGCACCATCGGTCAGCGCCGCCACGCCGCCCTGGCGCCTGGTGCTGTCGCTGGCGGTGCTGCTGGCCGCGGCCCTCGGTTTGTCCTACGTGGCCGTGCGCTGGGTCACGCGCCCGCTGCACCAGCTGGCGGTGGCCGCGGAGCGGCTGGGCCGCAACCTGAACGTGTCGCCCATGGCGGAGACCGGGCCGCTCGAGATCCGCCAGGCGGCCAGCGCCTTCAACACGATGCAGGCGCGGCTGACCCGCTTCGTCGAGGACCGCACGCGCATGCTCGCCGCGATGTCGCACGACTTGAAAACGCCGCTGACGCGCATGCGGCTGCGGGCCGAACTACTCGACGACGACGAACTGCGCGAACGCTTCGAGGCCGACCTCGGCGAGATGCAGGCGATGGTGCAGGACGCTCTCGACTTCATGCGCGGCGTGCACGCGCAAGCGCAGGCGCAGCCGGTCGACGTCGACGTCATGCTCGCCGCGCTACAGGCCGATCAGCTGGCCGCCAGGCGCAGCGTGCGCATCGAAGGCCGGACGATCGGGCCTTACGTCGGCGTCGAGTCGCAGCTTCGGCGCTGCCTGACGAACCTCGTCGACAACGCGGTGTCCTACGGCGGCGAGGCGACCGTCCATGTCGACGACAACGCCGAGCGGCTGATCCTGCGAGTGCTCGATTCGGGTCCGGGCATTCCGCAGGACGATCTCGAGCGCGTCTTCGAACCGTTTCAGCGCCTGGAGCCCTCGCGCAGCCGCACGACCGGCGGTACGGGCCTCGGGCTCACGATCGCGCGCGACATCGCCCGCGTGCACGGGGGGGAGATCTCGCTGAAGAATCGATCCGAGGGCGGTCTGGAGGCGGTCCTGACACTGCCGCGAACGCGCGCGGTCGCTTGAAACAACCCATACCCCTAGGCCCGATTGCGATTCGACCACCATGCCTCGATTGATGGTCGACAGCTTGCGATGCCGCGTCATGGCTCGCCCTGCAGCCGACTACGACTTGTAGACGTTGGTTACCCGGGATGACATTGCTCGCAAGGCATCACCGTGCGAGGCCGTTACTGCATAGTCCGCGACAGTTGCAAGTGGCTTTGCGTCTCTTTTGCACCGTCGAGTCTGCCGCGCACACGCGCGGTAGGTGATCGACCGCAGAGGGTGGCGTGGATATCGATCAATCTGGCTCGCTGAGCGACCGGCATCGCTCCTGCCGTATCTTGACGGTAAAAAAAGCGGCCAAAAAGTGCATCGCTACAATAGCTTAGGATGTTCGGTGCCGGCCCTATTGTGGCGCTGCCTTGACCGCCAAGGACGCGCGTCGATGGTGCCGGTGATGCTCTCCACGATCGTCGTGGGAGTCGATAGATGTCGATAGATCTCGAAAGGTCAGCTTTGGCCGAACCGCCCGGAAACCTGCGCCAATGCTGGTGCCTGACAGGTTGACGGTAAAAATGACGGTAAAAATCTGCGACTAAGAGGCTGGCACTTTGCAAATCAACTGCTTACAAGGCTAGTTGATGATTGAGTGGGAGTGAGGGGGCGAACCAGCCCGTCGAGGCTGTCTCCAGCCTCGTTGCGTCGGGCGGCGCGCAAGCCACGGTGGGGAGGCGGCGCCGCACGGGCGAAGCGCCTCATGAAGTGTTCAATAGCACCTTGATTGTGTCCTCGGGTCTGGTTGGCGATGGGTACAGGGGTGGGCGTAGCGTCCTTGGTTGTAGATACGGACTTCCGCGGAAATGTGTCGGATCGCGGCATGCCGGGTTGAGGCCCCCGTCGCTTGTTGGCTTCTGGTCGGGCGATCTTCACTGAACAGCGAATATCGCGATCTCGTCGAATATGGGATGCGGCGCCTCCCGGCGCCAATCCAAGCTGTGTCAGGGGTTCCTGATGACCGGTCGCATCCCGGTGGCGACGAGGTTCCTCAGTTCGCCTGGAGGTCGCCTTTCGCCGGCGCCCCGACCGGAGTCGACGTCGGCCAGCCTTGGCGACCGTTCGTGCCCGAGCCGTACTGGGCGCACGGCCACTGGGTATTGAATGCCTGCAATGCGTTGGACAGCGGTCGCACGTGCGAGCACGGTGCCCGGCAGCACGTGTTAAGGCTTGTGCGACACCTGCCCTCGCGCGCAGGTGGTCGCATGCCGCCGCTGCGTCCGGGCAGGTGTTGCATAAGCCTTAACAGCTGCTGGTCTTGGCTCCGCGCCGGCGGGAGACAGGTTCACTGGAGTGCGATGACGCTCACGGCGACCCAGTCAGCCTCCCCACAAGACACTGGCGTCCTTGGCCAGTGCGTCCGCAGGTGTTCCGCTTGACGGAACCTGTATGAAAGATCACAATGTCGCATGATCTGCTCGTTCGCGTGCGCAGACACTGAGGCCTTGTTTCACAGCCGGGCGGTATCCCGCTTCCGCAACATCGAGCGCGTCGCCAGGCGCAAGTTGCTTCAGATCCACGCCGCCACGGAGCTTGCCAGCCTGCGCATCCCATCGGGCAACCAGTTGGAGGCGCTGAAAGCCGACCGCAAAGGCCAGCACAGCATTCGCATCAACGACCAATGGCGAGTCTGCTTTGTCTGGAAGACCGACGGAGCGCACCGCGTCGAGATCGTGGACTATCACTAGGAGTGCAGAACATGGCCAAGTTGCTCGAAGAGATTCATCCGGGCGAGATCCTGCTGGAGGATTTCATGAAGCCCATGGGCATCAGCGCTCGCCAGCTCGCGGCGGACATCGACGTCTCGCCTAGCAGGATCAGCGAACTGGTCAATGGCCAGCGCCCCATCACCGCGGACACCGCGCTGCGGCTCGGGCTGTTCTTCGGCATGGAGCCCCGGTTCTGGCTGAACCTGCAGTCCGAGTACGACATCCGGATCGCTAATCGGGAACTGCGCGCGAAGCTTGCGCCGAGGATTCGCGTCTTTCAGCCGGTTGCGGGGTGAGCCCGTCGAGGTTGACGGTAAAAAATCTGCCGGAAAAAATGATGCACGACAGTCACTTAGGCTCGGCGATGCACGGCCGCGCCGGGTGGTCACCCGAGGGCCGCCGCGAGGTTCGTTGGAGCGTTTGCCAGTCACCCAAGGCTCGATAGACCTCGATAGATCTCGAAAGCTGACCATCGTGGACGCGCCGACTGATCTCGATAGATGTCGATCGATGGTGGAAGCTGCGCGCGGGGATGCCACGCGAAGTGGCGGTACATCTGACGGTAAAACCAGCGACGTTCGAGCCGTCGTACAAGCGAATCAACGGCTTACAGACGCCGGCGACGATCGAGTGGGAGTAGGGGGCTTTCCCGAGGCGATCGTTCTCCATCGGGATCGATCGAGCGAGTCGGCTGCCACTCCGTTCCGTCTCCTTGGGTACGGAATGCCGCTGAAAAGCGTCGGGTGGCATGCAGGGCCAGTGCCCGGGTCGACCTGCAAGAGCGCGCGTGGCCCAGCCCCTCGTCTCCTTCCGCGGACGACAATGCGCTCGAACGTCGTGCGCGATGTACTTGGCGGCGAGAGCTTCCAGGCGCTGGCCGCGGGGCTGCAGGATGCGCTGTGGATGGCCGGCGGCGTGCCCGAGGAACACCGCACCGACAGCCTGTCGGCCGCGTTCAACAACCTGGCCGAACACGAGGAACTCACCCGGCGCTACCAGGCGCTGTGCCAGCACTAACCGCCATCCGGACCGCAACCGCAGTGGTCGACTGCGGTAGGCACACGTCGGCCAGGTATTCGCCGACATCGTCAGCACTGCGGACGGCCGGACAGCCCTCGGTTCGTGCAGGCGGCTTGCCCACCGCCGCGCGAGTCTTGCGTGAGAGGCGCCGATCGCGCGGCCGTGGATAAGCGCGTCCGGCCGATAGGGGCTACGGCGTCAGGTCGTCCTCGTCGTCGTGCCGGTCGCGGCGCGTTCCGTTCACATACGCCCAGAACGTCGACTTGCGTCCGTGACGGGCACGGATCTCGGCCTCGAAGTCCTCGTGCGACGGCAGGGGCAACAGGTCGGCACCGCTGCCCGCGATCTCGCCCAGTCGGGCCCAGTAGCGCGCCGCGTGGCCGTAGGCGCGGGCGTAGGCACGCTCGAGGATGCCCTTCGACAGCGCACGGTAGACGACGGTTTCGCCGCGCGGGCACTCGTGGGCGCGCAAGGCCTTGGCCAGCGGAACGAGGCGTCCGTAGTCGTTGCCCTCGATGCGCCCGGGTTCGGCCAGTAGTCTGGCCTCGGCGGCGTCCGCGTCCCCGAGTTGCAGCAGCAGCGTGGCTGCGGCCGTCAGGTCGTCGTGTGCGAGCGCGAGTTGCCGGGCGTGGGCGACGGCTTCGGGGCGCGCGGCCTCGGGCAGGTGCGCCAGCCAGCGCTGGAAGTAGAAGTCCGAGAGCGTGCGCTCGAACATCCGTTGCCGGATCGGCGAGCTCTCCTCGAAGCGGCCCAATCGCTCCAAGGCATCGGCCAGCAGGTCCTGCCGGCTGTCGTCGAGGTGGCCCCAGGAATCCTGCAGCCACGCCAGTGCGTCCGCCGGCCGGTCGGCGTCGAGGTAAGCCCGCGCGAAGGCCTGACGCTGCACGGGGTTGGGGTTCGGGCCGTAGCGCAGCGAGGCGCGCACCATGACGTCGGGGTCGCGCAACGACTCGGCCAGCAACGACAGCGCACCCGAGATTCGGAAGACGTCGACCGGCGGAGTCTTCCCAGGCGGGGCTGCGTCGAGTGCCTCCGAGAGCTGCGATTCGAGCCGGGCGACGAGACCGCGCTGCGCCGGCTCGTCGAGCAGCAGATCGGCACGCCGCAGCAGTTCGTCGCGCGCGCCGTACTGGTCGGCCTGGTAGAGCTTCAGCAGGCGCTCGGGCCAGACGCCGGGCGAGGTCTCGCAGCGTGCGGCGGCCTGCAGCCAATGGCGACACGCCGCCCTCACGGCGTCGCCGATCACGCCGTCGGAGTCGTCGGCGCGATCGAACCAGGCCGCATCCGCCTCGATGAACGCCTCGAAGAGCGCGAGGGCGGCTGGCGGATCCTTGGGCAGCAATTCGCGCGCCACCTGGTCCAGCCAGCCTTCGAGCATGCGGCCGAACTCTCCCGCCTCGCGGTAGCCGTAGAACCTGGCCGAGCGCCGCCAGCCGGACAGCGTCTTCTTGAACCCGGCGGCGAGCTTGTCCGGCCGATCGGCCAACTGCATGCGCTCGAGGCGCGCCTGAACGGCCTCGTGGTCCTTGGCGAGTTCGAGCAGAACGGCGACCAGGTCCCCCGTGTCCTGACGGCGGAGGAAGGCTTCCAGGTCTTCGGTGGGAGGCTTCGCCATGGGTTGGGGCAGAGGCTTGCGGTTCAGCTCGACGGCGTGCCCTGGCTCAAGTCCCAGAACGTGCCCTGCCAGTTCGAGATACGCCCCTCGGTGCCGCAGGCGAGACAGCGCCAGACGACGACGTCATCCTCGGCGATGGCGGTCTCGACGACGCGCCGGTCACGCTTGCGGCACTTGAAGCAGACCGGCCCCGGTGCGTCCTCGGGTCGATCGAAATCGGAGGCGTGGGCCACCACGGCGGTCAGGAAGTCCGCCATCTTTCGGGTTGGGCCCCGCTCGGGCGCAATCGCGCCTTTCGCGTCCAGGTAGTGAGCCAGGTCGATCACGTACATGGACGGGAGTGTCTCAGGGGGGAGTGGCGGCCAGTGACCGTCGGTACGGTGCGAACGCCCCGTCCGGCCGCAGTTCAATCCCCGGCCGCCACGAACCGCACCGGAATGCCGGCCGCTTCTGCCGCGCGGTTGGCTTCTTCGATGTTGCCGCGCAGTTCCGCGGCGTAATACGTGCTCCCGGGGTGCTCACCCAGGATCACCTCGACGCCCAGCGTCTCGAGGTCATCGCCCGCCATGTCGAGGAAGAACTTCAGCGCCGCGCCCTGCGCCGTGCCAGACTTGGGCAGGTAGTCGTCTTCGTAGTTCCAGTCCGGCGGCTCGCCGAACCACGTCTCGATCACGGGGACCACGCGGTCTTCGAACTGATTGCCTGTCAGACCCAGGAGCCAGTCCTCAGCTCCCTCCTCGGGCTCCTCGGGAAGTGCTTCGAGGCGGGCCTTCAAGGCGGCCAGCTTCCGCTTGCTTCCACTGCCCTCAGCTTCCGCGTCCTCCAGGTCGGCCTCGAGCTCGTCGCGAAAGTCCGAATAGATCGATTGGATCGCCCACGCCAGCGGCTGACACTCGCCCATGGCTTCGGCCAGATCCTTTGGCGAGCGTGACCAGAAGCTGGCGACGTACTCGTAGAACTCGGCGCGGGTCTCGGCCTCGGCGTAGTTGGCCCTGCGCAGGGTGCCGCCATCGCTCACCTCGAATACGGTGATGGGTTCGGCGGGCTCGAGCGGCTTCGGCGTCCCTCGGTTCTCGGTCACGGACTCGCTCCTACTATGGACTTCACGAGGCAATCGCCTCGACGGAAGGCGGCCGTGAACGCACCGGCCAGTTCGTCGCTGGTGTGGAAGTCATCGGCGCCAATGCAGAGGTCGGGCCTCGCGTTCGGGGAATCCGCCATCTCGTAGGGTAGCGCGACGCTCGGGAAGTTGTGGCAGTCGATCACCAGGCATCGCCCGTGCCGCTCGAGCGCCGCCTCAGCGGCGTCAGCTGCGAGGTCGCCGTGTAGACCGCGCCCATGCCGCGGGCGGCCATCGGCTCGTCGCCGTCGTCCGGGAATCGCTCGACGTCCACCACGAGGCGGCCGACAGGCGAGCGGACGACCACGGCTTCCGACAACTGCGCGCGCACGTCCGCCGGCACCGCCGTCGAATCGTGCGGCACGTGCAGGACGACCCACGACGGATAGGTCATCGGGGCGACCCCTGCCGGAGGCCGGTTGCCCGAGTCGGCAAGGCGTGCTCGCCGTAGCCACCTCGGCCAGCCTCAGTCCTCCGCACCGTCTTCGTCCTCCGGTTCCGGGAAGTGCTCGATGACGCGCTGCCGGCAGAGGCTGTCGAAGTCCGGGTAGAACTCCGACTCTGCGCTGAAGAAGTCCAGGCTCGCATCGCGATCGTCCTCGAAATTCATCTCGAGCACGTCGATCAGCGGCCAGGCCCCGAGGAAGAAGTCCGCGAACTCGCCGAGCGTCATCGGCTTGTCGGTCCGCGTCTCCGTCGTCCCCTGCAGGGTCTCGCCGCCGTACTCGTCGACCACCCGGTAGTGGATCGCACCGCCATCGGGCCGCGCGTAGACGCACGTGACGTCGTAGGTCGTCGACTTGATGCTGATGCGGGCGATCTCCACCTCGCCGTCTTCCGTGTCGGGCAGGTAGTTGCCGCCCATGAACATCGGGTGGACCGACTCCAGGGCTTTGCGGCCGGCGGGCGAGATGCCCTCGGCGCTCAGCAGGGTGCGCACCTCGGCGTGCCGGCCGGCGTCGAACAGGGCCTGCAGCTTCTGCCGCAGCACCGCGCCCTTGACCTTCGACAGCAGGTAGCGCTCCAGCTTCTGCGGCCGGAAGTAGGTGTCCGGCCTGTAGCCCAGATCGATCTC
Organism: Steroidobacteraceae bacterium; assembly: GCA_018059685.1. Classification (GTDB taxonomy): domain Bacteria; phylum Pseudomonadota; class Gammaproteobacteria; order Steroidobacterales; family Steroidobacteraceae; genus RPQJ01. The sequence goes on from JAGOXN010000023.1 coordinate 15,379, forward strand.
GTCGCTCATGACCGTGCTCCCCCGTTGGCAGCGTTCTCCCAAGGCAGCGCCAGGTCGTCCCGCCCGAAGTGCCCGTAGGCCGCCGTCGGGTAGTAGATCGGTCGCAACAGGTCCAGTTGCCGGATGATCCCAGCCGGGGTGAGGTCGAAGTCCGCCTGCAACGCTCGAGCGATTTCCGCGTTGCGGGCAGCACTGGCGCCCTCGGCATCGACGAGAAAGCTCACCGGTTCGGCCACGCCGATGGCGTAGGCCAGCTGCACCAGGCACCGAGGTGCCCAGCCACGGGCCACGACCTGCTTGGCCAGGAATCGCGCCACGTACGCGGCCGATCGGTCCACCTTCGACGGGTCCTTGCCCGAGAAGGCACCGCCGCCGTGGGGCGCAGCGCCACCGTAGGTGTCCACGATGATCTTGCGCCCGGTGAGCCCGGTGTCGCCCTTCGGGCCGCCGGTGACGAAGCGCCCGGTCGGGTTGATGAGCTCGCGATAGCTGCTGGCGCGCAGCGCCTTCGGGATGACAGCGTCGATGATCTCGCGGCTCACCGCCGCGCGGAGAGTGACGGTGTCGACGTCTTCCGCGTGCTGGGTAGAGAGCACCACCGCCTCGACCGCCACCGGCCGGCCGTCTTCGTAGCGGAAGCTGACCTGCGACTTGGCGTCGGGCTGCAGCCAGGGCAGGGCGCCCGAGCGGCGCAGTTCGGCCTGACGACGGACCAGTCGGTGTGCATAGACGATCGGCGCCGGCATCAACTCCGGCGTCTCGTCGCAGGCGTAGCCGAACATCAGGCCCTGGTCGCCGGCGCCGATCACGCCGTCGCCTCGGTCCACGCCGCGGTTGATGTCGGCCGACTGGCCGTTGAATCGCACCTGCACCTCGCAACGCTCGGGGTCGATGCCGGTGGCGCCGTCGCGGTAGCCCGCGTCGCGCAGCACGCCGGCCACGATGGCCACGGCGCGTTCGCGCACGTGGCGGAACACCTCGGGATCGCGCGTCTTGAACTCCCCGGCGAGCACCACGCACTGGTCGGCCAGCAGGGTTTCGCAGGCCACGCGGGCGGTGGTCTCCAGGCGAAGGAACTCGTCGAGCACCGCATCGGAGATGCGGTCGGCGAGCTTGTCGGGGTGGCCTTCGGAGACGGACTCCGACGAGAAAAGGCCGTTTCGGACGGACATGCTTCAACTCCTCTTTAGCCGCGTTCGACGACGTGTCGGGGGCGGCAATCCGGATCAAATCCTCCCGGTCCTTCGCCTCGACGGCGGGCGGACCAGCCCGTGAACACTCAGCGCAGCAAGATCAAGCGCGGCACGGCATCGGCGTCGCTCCAGACGATGGCGTTCTGCTTCAGGGCCCGGCCCAGCGTCTTGGCGGCTTCCAGCTTCAACCCGAAGACGAGGTAGCTCGCCTCGCCCGGCCACTGGTTGGACGGGTGCTGGCCGATGCCTTCGACGTGGGCGAGGCTGCGGCGGGAGAGTTCCAGCCCGAGATCGGCGTGCCGCTGTGCGTTGGACGCGGCGCCGACGTCCTCGCTGAACGGGTTGCAGGCCGTGATGTAGGCGCTGCAGTCGCTCCGGAAGCGCTTGTGCGCGGCGGCGAGTGCGGCACTGGGCTCGTCGACTCGCAGGGTGAATGGCTCGGCGCCGTGTACCTGGTAGTGGGTCTCGCGGTAGGCCTGAATGAGGCCGGCGTCGATCACTGAATCCGGAAACAAAAAAGCCCTCCTGAACAGAAGGGCCGACGCTGTTGCCCGCTTGGTTGCTCCCGAAGGAGCCGCATCCGCTTTCGCGTTCCACCTTGCCCGGGTAGGCAGGTTGGCATGGGCGTCGGCCCAATTCCAAATGTGTGGCGATTGTAACTCAGGCATCTCGCCGGCCGCACAACGCCGGTGGCCGTCACTGAGCCACTGTCGCGCGAGTCTTGTGTGAGGGGCATCGACAGTGCCGCAGCAGCCATGGCCGGTCACCTCACCCTCGGTGGAGGGGCGACCATCGTATTACTTGTTTGGTTCCGGCTACGCCGGCTTAGGTTCATCGCATCGTGCCATCGCGCATCGGCGTAGGCGCGTTCAGCCTCGTCGCGCGCGGAGTTCCCTGTCGCGGCAGCCCCGGCGACTCCGGACTCCTCCACCTGAAAGCGGTAGCCGCGCCGCAAATAGTTGCGGATGGCGTCTATGAGGGGTGCGGTTCGGCCACGCAAGTCCTCCTCGCAATCAAACCCTGATGCAGCACCACTGCGGCAATCGACTCGCCGGGCTGCATGCACTCGCCGGCGAGCGGTTCGTTGAACTCACCGGGCCGAGGTGATGGCCTCGAGGTATTTGCTGACCGCCTCTGTCCATAGATGCGGATGCCTGATTACGGCATGTCCGGCGTTCTGGCCCGGCACCCGATAAAACTCGAATCGACCCTTGCCGCCCGCTGCCACAAAGGCTTCGAAGTTGCTCTTGCTGTGGGACAAACTGTAGAAGGGATCCGGCTCTCCGTAGAGCCAAAGCGTTGGCAGCGGGAACTGCGCTCCGCGCTTGAATGTCGCTGCGTTGACCTGGGCAGCGTCTGGACACCGTTCGCCCATCCAGCCGCCGACGAAGTTGATGACACCGATGAAGCCACCTGGTCGCTCGCCGGCATAAGCGATCGCAAGGATGCCTCCTCGCGACTGACCCGCCAGCAAAACGCGGCCCTGGACGACGTCTTGCCGTGTTCGTATGTGCGCCATGACAGCGTCAAGGTCCTGAATCGCACGATCCACGCCGGGCAGCGAGTAGGCGGCCTGGCATGAGTATCGACTGCGATCCGGCTCGAAACCTTCGTCATACCTGCCTTCCGAAGCACCCCGGCCGCGGCGCTGCGGAAAGACAACCATCCATCCACGCTCCACGAAGAAGTCGGCGGCGGCCGGACTCGACCAACTGCGCTTGACCAGATCGGGGTTGTTGCCGGTGGAGCCGTGATTGAACACGACTGTGGGAAATGGCCCTGCGCCTTGTGGCTTTCGAACGAGTAGCTCCAGGCGGACCGGCTTGCCGTCCTCGACAAGTGGCGTGGCAATGTACTCGCTGGCAAGGTCTTGCGCCTGCGCGACGACGAGCACAAAGAGCAGCCATGTCCCGAGGGCCAGGGTCGCCATGCATTTTGTCTTCACTCTATCCATGATGATCCCGGTTACGCGACTCCATTTCCTGCCAAGCCGCCACGTTCGTCTGCCAATCGCGGCCGCATCCGCCGAGGGGTCGAGCCGTCAGACGACGTATTGTGCGCGCCCGCGCAGCGCATCGGTGAGATCGTTGCCGGCAAGCGCGCCATCACCGCGGACACGGATCTGCGGCTGTGCCGCTTCTTCGGGCTCTCGGATGGATGGTGGCTGCGCTTGCAGGCAGACTACGACACTGAAGTTGCGAAGACGAGCCTCGCGA
>JAGOXN010000170.1 GCA_018059685.1 Steroidobacteraceae bacterium
AAGCACCGGATCGTCGGCTTCGAGCATCCCGAGCAGCAGCCTCGCGAACTGGCCGCCCTCGGTGTCGGTCGGCATCCGGTAGTAGATCCAGTGCTGCTCGCGAAATCTCTCGAGCAACCCGCAGTCATCCAGGCACTTCAGGTGGCGTGACACGCGCGGCTGGCTCTGGCCCAGGATGCTGGTGAGTTCCGACACCGAGAGTTCGCCACGAGCCAGAACGGCGAGCAGGCGCAGGCGAGTCGGTTCGGCGGTCGCACGCAGGCGCAGCAGCAGGTCTGCAGACTTGAGGGTCATTTCTTGTAAACATAAATATATCCTTATATTCAGTCAAGATCCCGGCACAGATCCCGGCACAGGTACCTGCTCGAGCTGCTCGGTGCGCTCCACGGGGACTGCCTGCTAACCTGTGATGCTGCCCGCGATCCAGGCGAAAACGTCGAATGGCCGTGACCGACAAGACCAGGACACTCTGGCTGTTTCGTGTCGTCCCTGCGCTGGACTCGCTTCGCCGGTATGGGGGCGCGGACGCGCGTGCAGATCTTTTCGCCGGCCTCACGGTCGCAACCGTTGCGGTCCCGCAGGCCATGGCCTACGCGCTTGCAGCCGGGCTGCCGGCGCAGTACGGGCTCTACACGGCCATCGTCATGACTGCGGTCGGCGCCCTCTTCGATTCGTCCCGGCAGCTCATCAACGGTCCAACCAATGCGATCTCGATCGCTCTCCTGAGCGTCATCGCAGTCGTACCCCTGGCGGCCGACAGGATCGAGGCAGCCATTCTCCTCGCGTTCATGGTGGGGATCATCCAGCTCGCGATCACCGCACTGCGACTGGGTGACCTCAGCCGCTACATTTCTCATTCGGTGATCGTCGGCTTCACTCTCGGTGCCGCCGCGCTGCTCGTGCTGGACCAGGCGAGGAACCTGCTCGGCCTCGAGGGCATGGGCGACGTGCACGACAACTTTCTGTATCGATTCTGGCTCACGATGACCCAGGACGAGTCATTCAACCCGCCGACCGTCGCCATCGGCGTGGCGACGATCGCAATGGTCCTCGGGCTGCGGTGGTTCAAGGCCCGGTACCGGCAGAAGCTGCTGCCCGAGCTGCTCCTCACCGTAGTGGCCATGGCCGCGGCCGTCGCGTGGCTGGGGCTCGACTCCAGGGGCGTCGCGGTGGTCGGCACAATTCCAGCGCAACTACCTACTCCCAGGCTGCCTGGTATCGATTACGAGCGCGTGCGCAGCCTTTCCGGCGGAGCACTCGCGATCGCCATCCTCGGCCTGCTCGAAGCCATCGCGATGGCCAAGGCCATCGCGGCCGTTACGCGCCAGAAGCTGGACGTCAACCAGCAGTGCCTGAGCGAAGGGCTTGCCAACTTCACGGGCAGTTTCTTCCAGTGCATCCCCGGGTCCGGCTCGCTCACGCGTTCGGCGATCAACCAGCAGGCGGGCGCGGTTTCCCAGTGGTCGGGAGTGATCTCGGCGGCCGCCGTGGCGCTCATCATGATCGTCTTCGCGCCCTATGCGCAGTACATCCCGCGCGCGGCGCTGGCCGGAATCCTGGTCGTTTCCGCATGGAAGATGATCGACTGGGCCGCGCTCGTCTATCACGTGCGCGCCACGCGTTTCGACGCCGCCATCGTGGCCGTCACTGCGTTCTCGGCCGTTGCGATCTCGATCGAATTCTGCGTGCTGATCGGTGTGATGATGTCCTTCGCGCTGACGGTCAGGCGGGCCGGACGCATGCGGCTCACCGAGTTCTGCATCGGACCCGACGGCGCCATCCGCGAGCGGTTCCCGGAGGACGCGCGGTGCTCGCGGCTGCTCATCTACGGACTCGAGGGCGAGATGTTCTTCGGCGCGTCCGAGGCGCTCGAACGGCATTTCGCCGCGATCGAGCGACGCATCGACGAGCATACGCGCGCCGTCGTCCTGCGATTGAAACGCGTCAGCAACCCGGACGCCGTCGGCATGACCCTGCTCGCGGGATTCGCGGACCGGGTCCTCTCCCGTGGCGTGCGCGTCTACCTGTGCGGCGTCCGGCCCGAGTTGGCAGACAAGCTCGCGAACGATCGCCACGGGGGCCGCACGGACTATCGCATATTCCGTGAAGAGAAGGTCCGGCTCACGAGTACGTTACTCGCGATCCGCGAGGCGCACCGGCTCATCGACGATCCCTGTCCCGCCTGTCCGCGGAGCAAACTGCGCGAGGGCGACCCGACGCTTCACTACGTCATCTGAACGTCAGTGTATGCCGCCGGAGTGCGCGTCGGCGCCCGTCGCGAAAAGGGCCGTCCCGTCCACCGCGTCGAAGCGGTACGCGCGGCCGCAGAACTCGCAGCGCACCTCGACCCGGCCAAATTCCTCCAGGACCGAGCCCACTTCCTCGCGCCCGAGCGCACGCAGCATGTTTCCGACGCGCTCCCGCGAGCAGCGGCAGCGGAAATACACCGGCGCCGGCTGGAACATGCGCACGTCGTCCTCGGCGAACAGCCTGCGCAACAGGTCACGGTGCTCGAGGTGGGTCAGCTCCTCCACCGTCACCGTGTCGGCGACGAACTGCACGCGTCGCCATGCATCCGCGATCTCTTCTTCAAGGAGGCCGCCAGCACCCGACTCCGTGACTCCGGCCGGCCGCGCAGTGACCGGCAGGCACTGCAGCAGCAGCCCGCTCGCGCTCTCGCGGTCGGCGCGCAGCCACAACCGGGTCGGCAGCTGCTCCGAGTGTTCGAAGTACGCCCGCAGGCATTCGCTCATCCCCCCGCCCGCGAGCGGTACGATGCCCTGATAACGGTTGGCCATGCTGCCGTCCACGGTGACGGCGAGCGTCCCGTCGCCGGACAGCACCCGCAGATCGTGCGTGTCGGGCACGTCGCGAAATCGGGCGACCGCGCGCATCGCGAGCCCGTCCGTGCATTCGATCAGCATCAGGTGCATCGGCCCCTCGCCGCGAAGCTGCAGGGACAGCAGGCCCTGGTACTTGAGCGTGGAGGACAGCAATGCCGCCGCAACCACGGCCTCGCCGAGGCTGTCGCGGACCGGTGCCGGGTAGTCGTGGTGCTCCATCATCGCCCGCCACGCGGGCCCGAGATGCACGAGCTGCCCGCGGAACGGGTAGCGCTCGAAGACGAAGCGTCGCAGCGAGTCCGCGTGCTGCATGGAATCAGGCGACGCGCACCGGAATGCCGAGCGCACGGATCTTCCCGGACCACTCCGCCGGGGCGGTCTCGTGCACGGATGTCCCGCGGGCATCGACCGCGACCGTCACCGGCATGTCACGCACGTCGAATTCGTAGATCGCTTCCATGCCGAGATCCGCGAATGCGACCACGCGCGCCGACCGGATCGCCTTCGACACGAGGTAGGCAGCGCCGCCCACTGCCATCAGGTAGGCCGCCTTGTGCCGGCGGATCGCCTCGATCGCCGCGGGGCCGCGCTCGGCCTTGCCGACCATCGCGATGAGACCGGTCTTCTCCAGCATCATGTCGGTGAACTTGTCCATGCGCGTTGCGGTGGTCGGGCCCGCGGGACCCACGACCTCGTCGCGCACCGGATCGACGGGGCCGACGTAGTAGATCACCCGGTTCGTGAAGTCGACGCCCTCGGGCAGGCCCTGTCCACCCGCATAGAGATCCGCGATGCGCTTGTGCGCGGCATCGCGCCCCGTGAGCATTTTCCCGCTCAGGAGCAGGGTTTCGCCCGGCTGCCAGGTCTCGACCTCGGCGCGCGTGAGCGAGTCGAGGTCGACGCGGCGCGATTTCGGCCCCGCGCTCCAGGTCACCCTGGGCCAGTGCTCGAGCGACGGTGGTTCGAGCACCGCGGGCCCGGACCCGTCGAGCACGAAGTGCGCATGACGGGTCGCCGCGCAGTTGGGGATCATGGCGACCGGCTTCGAAGCCGCATGTGTCGCAAACGTGCGGATCTTCACGTCGAGCACCGTCGTGAGCCCGCCGAGGCCCTGCGCGCCGATGCCGAGCGCATTCACCTTCTCGTACAGGCTGATGCGCAGCTCCTCGAGCTTGCTCGAGGGGCCGCGCGCGAGCAGCTCGTGCATGTCGATGGTGTCCATCAGCGCCTCCTTCGCGAGCAGCATGGCCTTCTCGGCCGTGCCGCCGACGCCGATGCCGAGCATGCCCGGCGGGCACCAGCCCGCACCCATGGTCGGTACGGTCCGGAGTACCCAGTCCTCGAGCGAGTCGCTCGGGTTCAGCATCACGAACTTCGACTTGTTCTCCGAGCCGCCGCCCTTCGCCGCGACGGTCACCTCGAGCTCGGCGCCCGGCACGAGCTCGACGTGGAAGACCGCGGGGGAGTTGTCCTGCGTGTTCCTGCGCGCGAAGAGCGGGTCCTCCACCACGGAGGCGCGCAGGGTGTTGTCGGGGTTCGCATAGGCGAGGCGCACGCCGGCATTCACCATGTCGGCGAGGCTGCGCTTCGTATCCCAGCGCACGTCCATGCCGACCTTGAGGAACAGGTTCACGATGCCGGTGTCCTGGCAGATCGGACGGTGGCCCTCGGCGCACATGCGCGAGTTGGTGAGGATCTGCGCGATCGCATCCCTCGCCGCAGGCGACTGCTCGCGCTCGTAGGCGCGACCGAGGTGCTCGATGTAGTCGACCGGGTGGAAATAGGAGATGAACTGCAGGGCGTCGGCGACGCTCTGCACGAAGTCGTCCTCGCGGATCACGGTCATGGCGCGACTCCGGGGCCGCCGAGCCTGCGCTTCAGCAGTTCGTTCAGTTGTGCCGGGTTGGCCTTGCCCTGGGTGGCCTTCATGACCTGCCCGACGAAATAGCCGAAGAGCTTGTCCTTGCCCGCGCGGTACTCGGCGAGCTGCTTCGGGCTCGTCGCCATCACCGCGTCGATCGCCTGCTCGATGGCGGAAATGTCAGTGATCTGCCGCAGGCCCCGCGCATCGATGATCTCGTCGGCGCCGCGGCCCTCCGTCCACATGGCCTCGAACACGTCCTTGGCGATCTTGCCGGAGATCGTGTCGTCGGCGATGCGCGCGAGTAGCGTCGCGAGCCCCGCGGCGGGGATGCGGCTGCGCGCGACGTCGAGGCCGTCGCGGTTCAGGGCGCCCGAGAGTTCCCCCATGACCCAGTTCGCCGCGAGCTTCGGCTGCCCGCCGAGGCCGGCTACCACCGCCTCGTAATAGGCGGCGAGCTCGCGGCTCGCGGTGAGCACCCCGGCGTCGTAGTCGGAAAGTCCGTACTCCTGCGTGAATCGCCCGGCCTTCTCGTCCGGCAGCTCGGGCAGGGTCGCGCGCACGGACTCGATGAACGCGTCGTCGATCGCGAGCGGCAGGAGATCCGGGTCCGGGAAGTAGCGATAGTCGTTGGCTTCTTCCTTGCTGCGCATCGAGCGCGTCTCGCCACGGTCGGGATCGTAGAGACGCGTTTCCTGCACGACCTTGCCGCCGCCCTCGATGAGCTCGACCTGGCGCTCGACCTCGTAGTTGATGGCGCGTTCGACGAACCGGAAGGAGTTCAGGTTCTTGATCTCGGCGCGCGTGCCGAACCCGGTCTGGCCCCGCGGCCGCACCGAGACGTTCGCGTCGCAGCGGAACGAGCCCTCCTGCATGTTGCCGTCGCAGATCTCGAGGTAGCGCACGAGCGTATGGATCTTCTTCATGTACGCCACCGCTTCCTTCGCGGAGCGGAGATCCGGCTCCGAGACGATCTCGAGCAGCGGCGTCCCGGCACGGTTCAGGTCGATCCCGGAGAACCCGTGGAAATCCTCGTGCAGCGACTTGCCCGCATCCTCCTCGAGGTGCGCGCGCGTGATGCCGATGCGCTTCCGTGCGCCGTCCTCGAGCACGATCTCGAGCGACCCGTCCTGGACGACCGGACGTTCGTACTGGCTGATCTGGTAGCCCTTCGGCAGGTCCGGATAGAAGTAGTTCTTGCGGGCGAATACCGAGTGGCGCGCAACCGTCGCGCCCGTCGCGAGGCCGAAGCGCACGGCCATGCGCACGGCCTCGCGGTTGAGCACCGGCAGCACACCCGGGTAGCCGAGGTCGACGAGGTTCGCCTGGTGGTCGGTCTCTTATAACCATCTCCAACCCCACGAAACTAAGGG
>JAGOXN010000024.1 GCA_018059685.1 Steroidobacteraceae bacterium
GCACACGCGGCCGTGAAAGCGGCCGAGCATCACGAGCTCTGCGTCGGGCACGGACCGCCTGAGCTCGTGCCTCACCGTGACGAGTGCCGCCCGGCAGTCGATCTCCCCGTGGCGCAACAGGCTGCGCGACCGCCACAGCGGTACGAGGACCGAGCCCGGATCGCGCAGTGCCGCCTCGACGAACGCCGCATCCTTGCGCAGGTGTGCGGCGCGCTCGAGGTACGGACCGGAGAAGACGTTCGGGATGCGCACGGCGAATCGACGGGTGGGCAGGGAGGCGAGTCTAGCAATCCCTCACTCCCGGTCGCCTGGCCGATGGCTGCTGCGGCAACACGCACAGTTGTCCGGCAGGATATCGAGCGTGTCCCGGATCCACAGCGCCTGACAGTCGGGACAGTTCGCGAGCACGAACTCGTCGTGGCGCGCGAGCACCTGGCGGAGGTACCACGCGTGCTCGAAAGTGATCAGGCGCTTCGGACAGACGCCGAGGAACGCTTCGTACACGTCGCAGAACCGGGCGACCTCGTCGATGCCTGGCCGCTGAAGGGTCCGGCTCAGATCGAGCAGTCCGCAGCAGCGCAGCATGGAGCCCAGCACGGCCGCCTGCATTTCGTGTTCGTGGGAACGCTGGAAGTAGGACATCTGGCGCGGGGACCGTCCGCGCCGCCGCCGTACCCGGGAGCCGGGCTCGCCGTGCGGGTAGTTGCGGTACAGCTTACGGATCCGATCCCCCGACAGGCCCGTGGCGAGGCGGATCGTGTGGGTCCGGGCTTCGTGGGCGATCAGGCGATAGGCGACGGAAAGGCGCAGCCGGTCGCGGTCATACCGGCAGTCCGTGATACGCATGGCTTCCCCCAATTCTGATGATTTCCGCCACATATGGTCCAACAGGACCATATGTGCAAGTCTATAAGCATATATGGTCGAGATGGACCATATATGGGAGAGATCCAGTGCAGCCCCGTGCCAATTCGCAGACTCTCGGAATCGCCGGACTTGCGCGGGATGGCATGCTCGGTCCCCACCTCCGGCGCGACCTCACGGTCCTGAACCACCAGTTCCTCGAGATTTCCCTGGGGACGGACCTGACCGTCGACCCGCACCATGCATGGTCGGAACCCGTCCGGGCGCGGCTGCTCGCGACCGATGCGGCCACCCGGGAGCGGATGGCATCGAGCCCTGTCAGCTTCTTCGAACTGGTCCTGCCGGCCGATGCGACGACCAAAGCGGACACGGGCCGCGTGGAGGAGGCGGGGCGACCCGACGAGCGGTCGGCAGTCGCGGGTCCATGCCTGGCGTTCCTGCACCTGGCACTCTTCCTCGCCAGGAGTCTCGTCGACAGCGCGCCACTCGCGACGCGGCTGGCACTCGGGATCCCGCCTGCCGTGCAACGCGTACTGAATGAGACCAGCACGTCCGACCTGATGAGGCTTGCCGCGTGCCCCGGCCTCGTTCGACCGCGCTGGCCGGGGCACTGCCGCTATTGGGAACTGCTCGCGACCTCGGCGCGGCACGGTTCCGACACAGCCCTGCAGTGGGCCCACTGGATGGGAATCTGCCTCCTCGGTGCCAGCCTCGGGACGCAGACGCCTGGCGATCCGATCCCGGGGCCGCGCGGCGCCACGCGCTGAACGCCATCCCGCCGCCGGGCCCGGTCGCGGCCCTGCGCCGAGGGCACCGGTCGTCGGCTCCGCGTGGCGTTCCTTGCTGCGACCCTGCCGCCGCATTACGCTTCGCTCCCCCTCGCCGCCTGGCCGCAACATGGATGCCCTGTCACTGCGCCAGCTCGCCAAGACCTACAGGAACGGGGTGCAGGCACTGAAGGGCATCGACCTCGACGTCGAGCAGGGGGACTTCTTCGCGCTGCTCGGGCCGAACGGGGCCGGCAAGACGACGGCGATCGGCATCGTCTCCTCGCTGGTGACCAAGACCGCGGGCAAGGCGCTGGTATTCGGCCACGACATCGACACGGACCTCGAGACCGCCAAGGCCTGCCTCGGGCTCGTGCCCCAGGAGCTCAACTTCAATCAGTTCGAGAAGGTCTCGACCATCCTGCTGAACCAGGCGGGCTTCTACGGCATCCCGCGACGCATCGCGCGGGCGCGGATGGACGAATGGCTCGACAAGCTGCAGCTCTCCGACAAGCGGGACGCGGTCTCGCGCACGCTGTCGGGCGGTATGAAGCGCCGGCTGATGATTGCCCGGGCGCTGATCCACGAGCCTCGTTTGCTGATCCTCGATGAACCAACGGCCGGCGTCGACATCGAGGTGCGGCGCTCGATGTGGGAGTTCCTGCGCGAGATCAACGAAGCCGGCACGACCATCATCCTGACGACGCACTACCTCGAGGAAGCCGAGACGCTCTGCCGCAACATCGCCATCATCGACCAGGGCCGCATCGTCGAGCACGGACGGATGGCAACGGTACTGCGAAAGCTCCACAGCGAGGTATTCGTGCTGAACCTGCGCCACGCGCTCGTTCGCATGCCGGACCTGCCCGGCTACGCGCTTGCGCTCGCGGAGGACGGCTCGCTCGAGGTGGAGGTCAACAAGGATCAGAACCTGAACGACGTCTTCGCTGCGCTGTCCGCGCAGGGCATCGAAGTGGTGAGCATGCGCAACAAGGCCAACCGCCTCGAGGAACTCTTCATGCACGTCGTGGAGGGGCGGGACGCGTCGGCGGCGCAGCCTGCCGGGGCGGTGAATTCGTGAATGACGCGGCTTCCGCAGCGCGGCCGGCGCCGGTGGCGGCGCATCCCGGGGGTCATCGCTGGATCGGTTTCAGCACCATCGTCATCCGCGAGTTCAGCCGCATCATCCGCATCTGGGGCCAGACACTGGTCCCGCCCGCGATCACCGCGACCCTGTATTTCGTCATCTTCGGCAGCCTGATCGGCCGGCGCATCGGCGACATGGGTGGCTTCGACTACATGCAGTACATCGCGCCCGGGCTCATCATGATGTCGGTGATCACGAACAGCTACGGCAACGTCGTCTCGTCCTTCTTCGGCGCGAAGTTCGGCCGACACATCGAGGAACTGCTGATCGCGCCGCTGCCGAACTGGCTGATCGTGCTCGGTTACGTCGCGGGGGGCGTCCTGCGCGGCCTGCTCGTGGGCCTCGTGGTGACTCTCATCGCGCTCTTCTTCACGCGCCTGCACGTCGGTCACTGGCCGGTCGTCGCCGGCGCGGTGTTGCTCACGGCCGTGGTGTTTTCCCTCATGGGTTTCGTCAACGCGGTATTCGCGAAGAATTTCGACCAGATCACCTTCGTTCCGACGTTCATCCTGACGCCGCTCACCTATCTCGGCGGCGTGTTCTACTCGATCTCGATGCTTCCCGGGTGGGCGCAGCACGTCTCCCGCGCGAACCCGATCCTCTACATGGTGAACGCCTTCAGGTACGGATTCCTCGGGGAGTCCGACGTCAACGTCGGCCTGTCCTTCGCGATCATGGTGCTCGCCGTCGCGGTCCTGTTCGCCACCTGTGTCTGGCTCATGGAGCGGGGCACGGGCACGCGCGAGTGACCGGTCGCGGAGGTCCGTTCATGTGCGGTCGCTTCGCCTTCTACTCGCCCCACGAGGCCGTGTCGCGCCTGTTCGGTGTCGCCGACGCGCCCGCGGTCGAGCCGCGCTACAACATCGCGCCGACGCAGTTCATCGCGGCCGTGCGTGAGCGCGAGGACCGGAGGCGCGGCCTCGGGCTGCTGTACTGGGGGCTCGTGCCGTCGTGGTCGAAGGACAGGGCGATCGGTGCGCGCATGATCAACGCGCGCGGCGAGACTCTGCGCGAAAAGCCGTCCTTCCGCAGCGCCTACCGTCGCCGCCGGTGTCTCGTGCTCGCCGACGGTTATTACGAATGGCAGCGCAGCGGTGCGGTGAAGCAACCGTTCTTCATTTCTCTCGCGAGCGGCGAGCCGTTCGGCATGGCCGGGCTCTGGGAGACCTGGAGCGACCCCGCGGGCGGTGATCCGTTCGAATCCTGCTGCATCGTCACGACGGCTCCTGCGGCGGCGGTCGCACACGTACACGATCGCATGCCCGTCATCGTGGACCCGGCCGATTACGCGGAGTGGCTCGATCCCGCGAACCAGTCGGTCGACGAGCTCGACCGGCTGCTCGTGCCCTCGCGGAATCCCGGGTTGAATGCACGGCCGGTGAGCCGCCGCGTCAACGATGCGCGCAACCAGGGCGCGGACCTCGTTGCGCCGTTCGGGCCGGCGGACCGAGGCGGAGCACCGCCGTGACCCAGTACGACGGCAAGATCTTCTGCATCGGGTTCTACAAGACGGGGACGACCTCGCTCTACGAGGCGTTGCGGATCCTCGGCTATGAAACCGTCAACGGCGATACGCCGGGCAGCTACCCGGGCGCCGACGACGGCGCCACGCTCATCCGGCAGATCGACGCAGGCAACTTCCGCCTGCCGACGTTCGAGCTGTTCGAGGCCTTCACCGACAACCCGTACTTCCACATCTGGCGCGAGATCTACGCGATGTTCCCGGACGCGAAGTTCATCCTGACCGCGCGCGACGAGACCCTGTGGATCGACAGTTGCGTGCGCTTCTACCGCAACCGGCGCATCCGCCCGATGCGCCTGTGGATGTTCGGGGACCACGCCGATCCCGCGCGCGACGCGGCGAGCCGCCAGGCGTGGCTCGATGCCTATCGGGCGCACAATGCCGCCGTGCGCGAACATTTCCGGACTCGCCCGGCGCAGTTCCTCGAGTTCGACCCGACGCACGAGCCGGGCTGGCAACGCCTGTGCGCCTTCCTCGGCGCGCCGGTCCCTGCGCTCGCCTGGCCGCACGCCAATGCCGGAAAGAAGGACCTGCCCTGGCGACAGCTGTGGCGCCGCGTCCGGCAACGGCTCGGACTCGAGCTGACGCTGCCGCGCGACCGTCGTGGCGGCAAGCGTGCGCCATGAAACGGACCCGTCCGCTGCTGCAGGACCCGCCGGCCGCACTGCTGGCCCGGCACCGGCTCGAACGACTTCCAATGGTGACCTGGGTGCGTCGCGTGAAACGACCGCGCCAGGCGGAGGTGTTCCTGCTCTCGTATCCGAAGACGGGACGGACCTGGTTGCGCGTGATGATGGGACAGCTGCTCGCGCGGCACTTCGGCGCCCCGGAACTCGCGGGTCCCGATTTCCGCGATCGATCGCCGCGCGCGACGGGCGTTCCGCGCATCGTCGCCAAGCACGACGGCAGCCCGCAGAAGAAGACCGCGGCGGAGATCAACCCGGACCGCGGCGAGTTCGCCGGCTGCCGGGTGATACTGCTGGTGCGCGACCTGCGGGACACGGCCGTATCGAATTACTTCCAGGTGACCCGCCGCGAGCACAGGTTCGAGGGCGAGCTGTCCTCGTTCCTGCGCTGGCCGCGCGGCTCCGTCGACAGCATGCTGCGTTACTACAACGTGTGGGCGGCGCAGAGGCACGTTCCCCGCGCATTTCATCTGGTGCGTTACGAGGACCTGCAGCGGGACACGCCGGGTGAGCTCGATCGCATCGCGCAGTTCCTGGGCCTCCGCGACGTTGCGCCGGCGACGATCGATGCGGCCGTCGCACACGGCAGCTTCGGCTCGATGCGCTCACGCGAGGCGGCGCGCCCGGCCGATGGAACGCCACTGGCAGCCGGACGGGCGGGCGACCCCGAGTCTTTCAAGTCCCGCAGGGGACGCGTGGGCGGGTACGTCGAATACCTCTCGCCCGACGACGTCGACTGGCTCAACCGGCGCATCGAGGCGGAACTCGACTCCTTTTTCGGCTACGGCGCGACGACGTGGCCTGGACCGGTGGGGCGCTGACGATGCGCGAAGACCTGCTGGCGCACGTTCACGTCATGAAGACCGGCGGGCAGACGACCTGCGACATCCTGCGCCAGTCCTTCCCCGGCCGGCACTGCGACATCCAGGCCAAGTGGGTCGTGACGCGCGAGGACATCGAGGTGGCGCGGCGGTTCTACCCGCGCCTGCGCAGCATCGGCGGCCACGGCGTCGTGCCCACGGACGAGCTCGCGGGCGAGTTCCCGGGCATCCGGTTCTTCGTCTTCCTGCGCGATCCGGTGAAGCGCTGCATCTCGCATTACCAGTACCGGCGCAACAAGGACGAGACGTCGGATTTCGGGCCCTGGCTCGCACGCTACGCCAATTACCAGACGCGTTTCCTGTGCCGCACGAGCGGGGTGCCGGATCCATGGACCGGCGCGCCGGAT
Source organism: Steroidobacteraceae bacterium (assembly GCA_018059685.1). Classification (GTDB taxonomy): domain Bacteria; phylum Pseudomonadota; class Gammaproteobacteria; order Steroidobacterales; family Steroidobacteraceae; genus RPQJ01. The sequence goes on from JAGOXN010000024.1 coordinate 6,215, forward strand.
GGCGACCGCGCCATCGAGCTGCTCGGGCGCAACGTCGGATTCGTCGGACTGCAGGAGCGCTTCGACGAGTCGCTGGTGCTGTTGCGCCGCTGGGTCGACGACCCGGATTTCGACATCGCGTATCGATCCCGCAACGTCGCGTCCGTGGCGGACACGTCGCAGAGGCTGCTCGATGACCCGCGTGCGGTCGAGCAGATCGAAGCCGCGCATCAGGAGGACGGGAAGCTGTATCGCCACGCCCGCGACGTGATCTACCGCCGGCAAGTGGAGGCGTACGGCCCGACCCTCGCCGACGACGTCGCGGCCCTGCGGGCGAGCCTGCCGGCCCCGCAGCGACGCGTGCCCGAGCGCCTGCTCGCGAGCGTCAAGCGTGGGGTTTTCTACAAGCCCTACGCGCGGCGTGCCGGGCGACACCGCGCCGCCAAGGGCCTCTGAGCAGTCGGCCGGGCCTCAGTCTGCTTCCTCCTGCGGCTTGAACGCCGCGACGAGTTCCTGCTGCCTGCGAGCCGGCACCGGGTCGTAGTGGCTCAGGTCCATCGTGTAGGTGCCTTCGCCCCCGGTGAGCGCCTTGAGCCTCGACAGGTAATCCTGCAGCTCGGCGAGCGGCACGAGCGCGGTGATCTCGGCGCGGCCGCCGGGCAGGCTGTCCTGGCCGTTGATCCGGGCGCGACGCGTCGACAGGTCGCTCGTGACGTCCCCGATCGACGAGGAGGGCATGCTGATCACGGTGCGCACGATCGGCTCGAGCACGATCGGGTTCGCCTCGCGGATCGCGCTCATGAACGCCTTGCGCCCCGCGGCCACGAACGCGACCTCCTTCGAGTCGACCGCGTGGTGCTTGCCGTCGTACACGCTCACGCGCACGTCCTGCAGTTCGAAGCCCGCGATCGCGCCCTCCGCGAGGACCTGCCGCACGCCCTTCTCGACGGCCGGGATGAACTGGCCCGGGATGGCTCCGCCGACGACGTCGTCGACGAACTCGAAACCGGCACCGCGCTCCAGCGGCTCGACCCGCAGATAGACCTCGCCGAACTGGCCGGCGCCGCCGGTCTGCTTCTTGTGGCGATGGTGACCTTCGGCGGGCCGCGTGATGGTCTCGCGGTAGGGCACGCTCGGCGGACTGGTCTTCACCGCGACGCCATAGCGCTCCGTCATCCGCTGCAGCATCACCCGCAGGTGCAGGTCGCCGAGTCCGTAGAGCACAGTCTCGTTCTGCGCCGCGTGATGCTCGACGCGCACGCAGGGGTCCTCCGCGACCAGCCGGTGCAGCGATTCCGAGAGCTTCTGCTCGTCGCCGCGCTTCTCGGCGCGGATCGCGACCCCGAGCATCGGCGGCGGGAAGTTCACGGACTTGAGGTGGTAGTGGTCCTCGTCGTGCGAGTCGTGCAGGACCGCGTCGAAATGCAGTTCGTCGATCTTCGGCACGGCACAGATGTCGCCCGGGATGCCCTGCGCGATCTCCACGTGCTCCTTGCCCTGCAGCTGGTAGAGGTGCGCGAGCTTGATCGGCTTGCGCGCGTCGCCGACGTAGAGTTGCGCCCCGGAGCGGACCGTGCCCTGGTGTACGCGGAAGATGCCGAGCTTGCCCACGAACGGGTCGATCGTGACCTTGAAGACGTGGGCGATGACGTGTCTCGCGGGGTCGGGTGCGACCGTGACACGCGCTGCATCGGGGCCCTCGCCCTTCAGGAACGGCGGTGGATTGCCTTCCGCCGGATTCGGCATCAGGCGCAGCAGCACCTGCTGGAGCTCGGGGATGCCGGCGCCCGTCTCGGCGGAGCAGAAGCAGATGGGCACGAGGTGATCCTCGCGCAATGCCTGCTCGAACGGGTCGTGCAGCTGCTCCGGGGCGATCTCCTCGCCCTGCTCGAGGTAGAGCGCCATGAGTTGCTCGTCGACCTCGACCACCTGGTCGATGATCTCCGTGTGGGCCGCTTCCACCGTCGAGAAATCCGTGGCCTTGCCATGCGGCTGGAAGAAGCAGTCGACGACCGACCGGCCGCCGTCCGAAGGCAGGTTGAGCGGCAGGCAGGCCTTGCCGAAGATCTCGCGGATCTCCGTGAGCACGGCCTCGGTGCGTGCTTCCCGCGCGTCGATCTTGTTGACGACGATCAGGCGACAGAGGCCACGGGCCTTCGCAAAATCCATCATGCGCTGGGTCATCGGCTCGACGCCGTTCACCGCGCTCACGACGATCACTGCCGTCTCGACGGCCTCGAGCGCGCAGAGACTGCGCCCGAGGAAATCCGGATAGCCCGGCGTGTCGATCATGTTGACGCGGCGGCCGTCGGTCTCGAAGCCGCAGATCGCGGCGTCGAGCGAGTGGAGCAGCGCTTTCTCCTGCGGATCGAAGTCGCATACGGTCGTGCCGCGCGCGAGCGACCCCCTGGACCGGATGGCTCCGGACTGCGCGAGCAAGGCTTCGGCCAGCAGCGTCTTGCCCGCGCCTGCCTGTCCCACCAGTGCGATGTTGCGGATGTCCGCGGTCGAATAGGGCATCGGATGTCTCCGGTTTCACTCTGGATTATGTGACAGAGCATACGCCGCGACCGGCCGGTCGCCAGAGTCGATTGCCGGGATTGGCTTCACGGCCGGTTCAAGGTAGAAAGCGGGTACTCGCGGCGGCCGCCAGGCCGCCCCCCAATGGAGGCAGCAGTGATGGCGACGGGCAAGCGTGCCCTGATCGTGGACGACTCGCGTTCGGCCCGGGTGATCCTGAGCCGAATGCTCGAGCAGCACGGCATGACGGTGGACACGGCGGAATCTGCCGAGCAGGCGCTCGAGTACCTGCAGCAGAATCGGCCTGACGTGATCTTCATGGATCACCTGATGCCGGGGATGGACGGCTTCCAGGCGGTCCAGGCCATCAAGAGCGATGCCCAGACGGCGACCATCCCGCTCATGATGTACACGTCGCAGGAGGGCGAGCTGTACGTGAGCCAGGCGCGGGCCCTCGGCGCCGTGGGCGTGCTGCCGAAGACCGTGCGGCCGGTCGACGTGTCGCGCGTGCTCTACCAGCTGCACCTGCTGCCCGAGCGCCGCCAGAACCGGTCGGCGCTGTTCGAAGCCCGCGCCGCGGCTGCGGCAGCGGCCGCTGCCGTTCAGCCATCGGCCGCCCGGTCGGGGGTGGCGACGTCGGGTCCGTACGCGCTCGCGGGCGGGACGGAGATGCCCCATGCCGCCGCCCCCGCGGAAGCATCCGGCGCCGTCTCGTCGGCGAGCCTCACCGAGCTGCAGTCGAACCTGCGCCAGGCCGTGCAGCAGCTGGTACGCGACCAGTTCGCGGAGCAGCGCCGCTTCACGCTCGCAACCTTCGAGGCATTCGCGCGGCGCATGGGCGGCGAGTTGAGGGAACATGCCGCGAAACTTGCGACGCCGCCGGCCATCGAGCCGCCCGTCGCGGAAGTTCCGCGACGACAGTGGTGGCCCGTCGTGCTCACCGCCTTCCTCGCCGTCGTGCCGGCGGCCATCCTCGGAGTGCTCTACAGGCAGTCGCTCGATGCCAACCGGGAAATCGCCGGAGAACTGTCGGGAGTCCGGACCGCACTCGAGACGACGGTGCAGTCGGCACTCGAGAACCAGGCCGCCGCTGCGAAGGCGGCCGGCGCCGGGGTCGGGTTCGGCGAGGCGCTCGCGCCCCCGGCGGGTCCGCTCGCGGTCGAGTACGTGCCGTACGGCGAGACGCCCTTCGCGCAGGCGAGGCTCGAACGGCTGCGCGGGCTTGCTGCGACCCTCGAGTCGCAGCGATTCGCCGGACGGATCGTCGTCGAGAGCTTCGTGGGCGACTTCTGCCTCACAGGCAACGTGGGCGAGGGCTTCGCGCTCGCCGATGCAGCCATGCTGGCACAGAAGTGCGACCTGGTCGGCAATCCGTTCGACGATGCACTGCCGATGGCGCAGCGCCAGTCGGTGGCCTTCGCGAATTTCGCCGCGACGCTGCGCCAGCGCACGGGTGGCGCCATCAGCGTCGAGATCGTCAACGCCGGCCGACGCAGCCCGGTGGAGTATCCGGAGCAGACGGAAAGCACCACTGCGGGTGACTGGAACATGGTCGCGGCGCAGAACAACCGCGTCGAGTTCCGCCTCGTGCCCGGCGCCTGATGCCGCGCCTGCTGGTCTACGGGGCCAACGGCTATACCGGGTCCCTGATTGCGCGCGAGGCCGTGCGCCGGGGCCTCGAGCCGATCCTGGCGGGTCGCGATGCAGTGGCGATCCAGCGTCTGGCGGGCGAACTCGGGTGCGAGGCGCGCGTCGCGGGACTCGCGGACTCTGGTGCGCTGGGTCGCGCGCTCGCCGGCGTGCGGGTCGTCCTGCATTGCGCCGGCCCGTTCTCGGCGACCGCTGCGCCCATGATCCGCGCGTGTCTCGCGGGCGGCGTGCACTACCTGGACATCACGGGCGAGATCGACGTCTTCGAAGCCGCGCATGCGCTCGACGGGGATGCGGTTGCGGCCGGCGTCGTGCTCTGCCCGGGCATCGGCTTCGACGTCGTTCCGACGGACTGCGTCGCTGCAAGGCTGGCGGCTGCCTTGCCCGATGCCACATACCTGGCGCTCGGTTTCGATTCACGATCGGGGCAGAGTCCCGGGACCGCGCGCACGACCGTCGAGGGTCTCGCGAAGGGGGGACGCATCCGCAGCGCCGGCCGCATCGTCGAAGTCGCCCACGCCTTCCGCACCCGGGACATCGATTTCGGGAGCGGGACGAAGTCTGCGGTGACGATACCCTGGGGTGACGTGAGCACCGCCTATTACACGACCGGCATTCCGAACATCGAGGTGTACGTGCCGATGGCGCCGCGCCCGTTGGCAATGCTGCGCCGCCTCAATCGCATCGCGCCCCTGCTGCGGCTGGGCCTGGTGCAGAGCCTGCTCAAGGCGCAGGCCGCCCGTTCGAGTCCGGGCCCTGGCGAGGACGCGCGCCGCGGGACTCCGATGCACGTCTGGGGCGAGGTGCAGGCGCCAAGCGGCGAGTTGCGCACGGCGCGACTCGTGGTCGCGAACGGCTACGACCTCACCGTGCAGGCGTCGCTCGGCGTGGCCGGGCACATGCTCGACTACGGCGGGCCGGGCGGCTATTGCACGCCGTCGCAGCTCATGGGCAGCGGGTTCGTCGAAGGTCTCCCCGGCTCCGGCCGCATCGAGATCAGCGCGGGACGTGCCTGGGAGCCCCGGCGCTCGTGAGCGCAGCAGTCGCCCACGTGCTCGACGGCGAGTTCCACCCGCCGTCGTGGCTCTCCAATCCGCACGTGCAGTCGGTGCTGCCGAGTCTGCCGCTGCGCCGCCTGGGCGTGGAACGGCGCAGCGCTGCCTTGCTCGGTGCTTCGCGACCGCTGGTGCTCGATTGTGGCGACGGTGTGCGCCTCCTTGCCCATCACGCGACGCAGGCCAGCATCGGGCGGCCGCACGCGATTCGCGTCGCGGTGCTGCTGCATGGCTGGGAGGGCAGCTCCGAATCGCTCTACGTCCTTTCGCTCGGGCAGTTCCTGTTCGACCGCGGCTACGACGTCGTGCGGCTCAACCTGCGCGACCACGGCGAAAGCCACCACCTGAACCCGGAGATCTTCCACTCGTGCCGCATCGCCGAGGTGGTCGGCGCCGTGAAGCGCCTGCAGGAACTCAATCCGGGCAAGTCGCTCAACCTCGCCGGCTTCTCGCTGGGCGGGAATTTCTTCCTGCGGGTCGCGGCGCGTGCAGCGGGCGCGGGCATCGACCTCGCGCGCGTCGTGGCGGTCTGCCCGGTCCTCGATCCGGAGCACACGCTGCTGCGGCTTGAGACCGGATGGGCGCTCTACCGCCAGTACTTCGTCTGGAAGTGGCATCGATCCCTGCGCAGGAAGCAGGCGGCGTGGCCGCGACTCTACGACCTGGGCGAAGTCCTGGCGCTCGGTAACCTGACGGACATGACGGATCTCCTCGCACGCAGGTACGCCGGCTTCCCCTCGCTCGCGCAGTACCTGCGCGGCTACTCGATCGTCGGTGACGTGCTCGCGAGCATCCGGTCCCCCACGCGCATCATCGCGGCCGGCGACGACCCGATCATTCCCGTCGAGGACCTGTCACGCCTCGCGCGGCCCGCTGCGCTCGCCATCACGCGCACGCGCTTCGGTGGTCACTGCGGCTTCTACGACGCGCGCAACGGCAGCACCTGGATCGAGCGCGAGGTGTACGCGACGTTTGCCGGGACTTGAAGTTCTCATCGAAGGAGAAAGGGGACATTCTGGTTTTCCGACCGAAAAACCAGAATGTCCCCTATTCTGCTCCGCGGCGCGTCATCTCCGCGCGCCAGCGCGCGAGTCGTGCGGCGAGCGCCGGATTCGCCACCGGCGTGAACCTCCGATCGACGGGCGGCGGCAGCCAGTCCTCCGGCTGTCCGGCGGCGAGGAAGGCTGCGCCGCGGGCCGTCGCTTCGCGGAGCACGCAGCGTTCGACTGGAAGACGACTCACGTCGGCGAGCGCCTGGCAGAGGTAGTCGCAGCGCGCGAGGCCACCCGAGATCACGATCATGCGCAGCGGCGCCGAGCGCTGCATGGCCGCGAGGTTCTCTCCGAGAAGGAACGCAATGCTCTCGACGACGGCCGCGAGCTGCTCCATGTCATCGCCGTGACCGACGAACTCGATTGGAAAGTCGGGTTTCCAGAACGGCGCGCCGAGTCCGCCGACGCCGTTCATGAACACGGGTGCCCCGGGTGCGGCGGTCGGACGCAGTGATCCGAGGGCGCGCTCCACGTCGAGGGCCGTGCGGTCCGCGAACCACTCGAGCGCGCTGCCGGCGCCATTGACGGTGCCCTCGTGGCTCATGTTCACGCCCGCGTCGCCCGCGAACAGCACGCTCTTCAGGAGGCCGTCGGGCAGCGGCGCATCGGCCGCCGCGGCACGCTGCACGAAGGCGCCCGTACCAGCGTTAACGAGCGCCGTCGCCGACTCGAGTCGACCGAATGCGAATGCGGCCGCGGACTGGTCTCCGGTGCAGGCCCGCACCGGCACCGGGCGCTCCGCGACCACGAGGGTTCCATAGTCGAACCGCGTCGGCACGCAGCGCGGCAGGAGGGCCGCGCCGATGCCGAACAGTTCGAGCAGCGGCGGCGACCAATCGAGCCGCGACGGGTCGAAGAGCGAGGTCCGCGCAGCATTCGCGGGATCGACCACGAACGGGCGTTCCCCGAGCAGGCGGCACAGCAGGAAGCTTGCGAGCGGCCCGATGGCGAGGTCCTGCCGGATCGCTGCCTCCTTCACTGCTGGCACGTGATCGAGGCACCAGCGCATCTTGCTCGCGCCATAGTGTGGCGACAGGACGAGTCCGGTCAGCGCTCGGATGCGGGCCGCATGCGGACGCAGCTGCTCGAGCCACGCCGCATTGCGCCGGTCCTGCCAGGAAATCGCATCGGTCAGCGGGTCGCCGCTCGAGCGACGCGAGCACACGATCGTCGAGCGCTGCGTGGCGAGGCCGGCGGCAGCGATCTGCATGCCACGTGCCTCGACCGAGTCGCAAGCGTCCGCTGCCGCCGTCCGCAGCGACTCGACGAGTTCCCCGGCGGGCTGCTCGACGCGGTCGGGTCCGGCGCGTCGCGTCGCCACCGGGACCTGCGCAACCGCGATCTCCCGCCCCCTGGCATCGAACAGCACGGCCCGGCTCGCGTGGCCACCCTGGTCGAGCGCCAGGACCAGCCCCGGCGAGCCGTTCACCACCTGCGCCGACTCTGCTGGTAGGCCGCGAGCAATGCACGCACGGACATCGTCTCGACGAACCGTACTCCCCGGGACTGGCAGTCGCGTGCCGTCTTCAGGTCCGGTACCTCGTAGATTGCCCATTCCCAGGGGCCCGACCACAGCGGTTCCGTTGCAGGCGGCAGCCGCTCGAGGTTGCAGAACAGGAACTCCGGTGCGACGGCCGCGGCGTCGGCGGCCGCGCTCTCGTCGTACGTCGGCAGCACCCAGCCGATGCGTGCACCGGTCATCAGCCGCAGGATGCGCAGGCTCGGCAGGTCGAAGGAGATGAGCACGCAGCGGTTCACCGCCTGGGCCACGACGTCGGCTACGCGCCGCAGCACGATCTCGCGCCCGAACTTCCGCAGGCTCGCGCGCTTGATCTCGACGAAGGCCGTGACGTCCTTCCAGCCCGCGAGTGCATCCATCGTCTGCGCGAGGGAGGGCGGGTAAGTGAACGCGAACCGCTCTCCGAAGCGCCGCACCTCGCCGACCGGAATCTCGGCGAACTGGCTCCAGGTCAGGTCGTGGATGACGTCCGGGCGTTCCGCGACCCGCGCCAGGTCGCTGTCGTGGAAGACGACGGGAACCTTGTCGCTCGTGAGCTGCACGTCGAACTCGACGTAACGCGCGCCGAGCTCGACGGCCGATGCGAGGGCGGGCAGCGTGTTTTCCGGGAACTCGGCGGCGTTGCCGCGGTGCGCGATGATCTCCGGCAGGGTCGGGGAATCGGTCATCGAGGGACTCGCTCCGGGACGGATGGCGGAGTTTACTTAATGGCGAGCAGCGACGTTCACGGGGCGACGATCCTCGGGCATGACTGACACGTTACGTCACCTGACGCCGGCGCGCGCAGGCCCAAGTGCTTGATCTGCGGTGGAACGTGCACTGGCATGGGACTTGCTCCGGACCCTGCAGGTTCAGGAGCGACAGAGACGGGTGTCCGACATGCAGTCCGAAGTGATCGCCTTGCTGTTTCCCGAGTCGGGGTCGTTGCTCGAGGGATCGGCGTCCTTCGTCACGGCACTGTTGCGCGATGCGCAGGGATTCATGGAACTGCGCCGCCTGAGGCCGGACAAGTCGCTGATCGGGAAGGCACGGGTCGCCGGCCGCTTCAACCAGGGCAAGCCCATCGTCGATCCGGTCACGCGCGAGGTCATGGGCTACGAGATCGAGCCGATCGCGATGCCCGCCGCCTGACGGCGGGCGCCCCGGCGCGGCGGGCCGCTGCGTTATAGTCCCCCGCATGCAGCCCGCGCGACGCAGCCACGAGCGCGCGCGGCCGATGATGTTCGGCCGCGTGCGTCGGACCTTGCGGCGCCTGCGGTCCGAGCGGGGCGCAAGCGCCACGCCGATTCTCTTTCGACGCACGGCGGCGCCGCCCGAGGTGACCCTTGCGGCGCGCGCGGGACTGGTGCTCCTCATGGTCGCCGCGGTCTTCGGCGTGTTCCTGCTCGATCGCGGCGGACTCAAGGACCAGATCGACGGGCACGTCTCGATCAGTGACGTGTTCTATTTCACGATGGTCACGGTCACGACCGTAGGCTATGGCGACATCGTGCCCGTGTCGGACGCGGCGCGCCTCATCGACGCGTTCTTCGTCACGCCCGTGCGGGTCTTCGTGTGGCTCGTCTTCCTGGGCACGGCCTACCAGCTCATCATCCAGCGGCTCGTCGAGGAGTGGCGCATGACGCGATTGCAGCGTGAACTGCGGGGGCACGTGATCGTGTGCGGTTACGGCGACAGCGGGTCGATCTCCGCGCACGAACTCCGCCAGCGGGGCTGGGACGCCGACCGGATCGTCGTGATCGACGCCGATCCGGACGCCGTGCAGCGTGCGGCCGAGCGCGGCGCAATCGGCCTGCACGGCAATGCCGCGAGCGAGGAGCTGCTCAAGGTCGCAGGGATCGAGCGGGCCCATGCGGTGATCGTGAGCGTGGGTCGCGACGACACGACCGTGCTCGTCGTCCTGACCATCCGCGAGGTGTCGAAGCAGGTGCGGATCATCGCCCGCGTGAACGAGCAGGAGAACCTCAAGCTGGTGCGTGCGAGCGGCGCGGACGTGCTGGTCTCACCGCCGAGGTTCGGAGGCTTCCTCATGGCGGATGCCGTCGAACACCAGGGCACGGTCGACTTCGTGTCCGAGCTGCTGTCGATCCGCGGTGACTACCAGCTGCAGGAGCGCGAGCCGCAACCCGCTGAAATCGGCCGGCGCGCCCTCGACATCCCGGGCTCGCTCGTCGTGGAAATCCGGCGTGGCAGCCAGCGACTCGGCAGCTGGCGTCACAAGGACCTCATGATCGAACCCGGGGATCGCCTGTTCGTCATCGACTCGAGCGACGACGCGGGCGCGTGAGCCTGGTCACATCGGGTAGGCCCGTGTCAGCTGGAACGCGAACGCCACGATCATCAGCACGACGAGGGGCCCGCCGACGCGGACGAAGTCGCGGAAGACGTAGCCACCCGGCTGCATGATCAGGACGTTCGTCTGGTAGCCCATCGGCGTCGCGAAGGACAGGTTGCACCCGACGATCGTCGCGAGGATGAAAGGCTCCGGCGGCGCGCCGATCTGCTGCGCGATCGCGAGCGCCACGGGCGTACCGATCGCCGCGGCCGCGCTGTTCGATACGAAGTTGGTCAGGATCCCGAGGAAGACCATCACCGCGGCGAGCACCGCCTGTGGCGAGAGCCCGCTCGCGACGGACATGAAACCTCCGGCCAGCAGGTCGGCGCCGCCGGTAGCGGTGATCGCGCGCCCCAGCGCGAGGCTCGCGACGACGACCAGCACGACCTCGGCGCTGATGCCGCGGCCGAGACCCTCGAGGGTCAGGCAACCCGTGATGATCAGGGCCAGCACCCCGAGCAGTGACGCGATCGAGATCGGCAGCACGCCGAAGGCCGCGAGCATCACGACGCTCGCCATGATGGCCACCGCGACCGGCGCCTTGCGCGTGCGCGGCAGGTCGAGCGTGCCGTCCAGCACGAGCGCGGCACCCTCGCCCTTGAGTATCGCGATGCGCGCGGGCGGCCCCTGGACGAGCAGCACGTCGCCCGTGCGCAGCTCGCGATCCGCGACCTCGCCTTCGAGCGAGGATTCGTCCGCCGGTCGGTACATCGCGAGGATCATGACGCCGAATCGTTCCACGAAGCGCGTTTCCCGCAGCGTGCGATGGTGGAGGGGCGATTCCTCGGTGACGACAACCTCGACGAGTTGCTGGTCCTGCGAGAGCAGCGGATGTCGTTCCGGCGGCAGCTTGTCCACCCGGTCGGCGTCGTAGAGTGTCGCGCGCAGCGAGCTCTCGTACTCCTTGAGGTACGCCGACGTGTCGCTCACGAGCAGCCGGTCGCCCTCGAGGAGCCGCAGGTCGTCCGCGGCGGCGAGGAAGCCCGTGCCGCGCTGGACCCGCTGCACGACCATCTTGTTGCCGGTCCAGCGGCGCACGCGACCGAGCACCTTGCCTCGCGCGCGGCTCCGGGGCCCGATGTACAGCACCGCGTCGAACCGACGGGGCCGCTGACCCGGAAAGGCACCGCCGCGTTCGCGGAGCAGGCGCGGTGCGACGAGCCAGAGATACAGGAGCGCAAGCAGCGCAGGGCCGACGACCAGCGGCGTGAACTCGAACATCTCGATCGGCGGGGCGCCGAGATCGTGCGCGAGCGATACGATCAGCAGGTTCGTCGAGGTGCCGATGGTCGTGACCATGCCGCCCACGAGCACCGCGTGGTTCATCGGCATCAGCATCTTCGAAGGCGACCCGCTCGCGCGCATCGCGAGGCCGATCACGACGGGCATCATGACCACGACGACCGGCGTGTCGTTGATGAAGGCGCTCAGGAACATGGCGATCGCGAGGATCGCGAGCAGGGCGGCGTGCCGGTTGACCGCCCAGAGCCGGGCGAGCAGCCGGGCCACCGGCTCGAGCGCGCCTGTCACCATGAGCGCCCGGCCAAGGATCATCAGGCAGCAGATGGCGACCAGTGCCTCGTGGCCGAACGCGGAGAAGATCTGGCGCGGGCCGAGCGCGCCGTCCGCTCCCTGGTATGGGAACAGGTGCAGGCCGAGCGCCAGCGCGGCAATCACGAGCAGGCTGGTGAGCGGGATCGGGATCCGCTCGCGCGTGAAGAGGAAGAAGGCGACGCCGGTCAGGGCGAGGACGCCGATCGCATGCGCATTGACGGCGAGGTCGGGCATTCCGCAAAGGATACAGGCAAAAAGAACCCCGCTTGCGCGGGGTCGTCTTGCGTCACGGAGCGCTCAATCTACTTGTTGTGGTTTTCTTTTTCTCGGCGCACCACGGTTCATACACTGCCTCGATCCCTGTTCTCTTTCGGACTTCCCGTCACCCCCGGCGGATCGCACCACACCCGAAGATCGCTGACTCACACCCTGGTACCACCGACTGATCCAGGTGCGTGCAATGGAGCAATGAACGTGCCATGAGCTGGGGGCCCTTCAAAATCATTGACTTGCAGTTGTCGACCTGATGCGTGACACAAACTCTTGCGCGCTCGCGCATGTTTTCGTAAAGAAAACCGACGGGAATAGGGGACATTCTCGATTTCGCCATCGAATAGGGGACATTCTCGATTTCGCTGATTCGAAATCGAGAATGTCCCCTATTCGATGGCGAAATCGAGAATGTCCCCTATTCCCTAGAACGTGCTGATGCCGGTGAGTTCGCGGCCGATCGGGAGCTGATGGATGGGCTCCGTGCCCTCGTAGGTGATCACGCTCTCCAGGTTGA
>JAGOXN010000171.1 GCA_018059685.1 Steroidobacteraceae bacterium
ACGTAATCGGCCCAGTCGATCGAACCCTGCGCGAAGACCAGGCGGCGAGCGGCGAGCACCGCCTCGCCGAGAGTGGCGCCTGCGAGCAACCGCCCGTAGAACCGTCCGGAGAACGCGAACGCGGCCTCGTCGCCCACGGGCCAGTGCGTGCCGAGGAAATTGGCGACGCCGCCGCTCAGGAAGGCCTCGGCCACGCTCGTCGACTGCCGGAATGCGGCCAGCCGACGACCGCTCGGCGAACCTCGTCGCCGCACTCGCGCCGCCTCGCAGGCATTGAAGAACACGAGCGCCGGAAGATCGCCGAGTCCGTCGAGGTCCGATCCCCGCAGCACCTCGCCCCCGGCGCAGACGAGCCCGCTGCGGCCCGGTTCGCGCGCCTGGAAATAGCCGTGTCCCGCGAAATGCAGCGCGTCGTGCACGCCACTGCCGAACTCGGTCAGCAGGCGCTCGCGCGTCGCATCCCGACCCGACACGAGTGCGACGTCGGCGCCGCCGGCCCGCAATGCACGCGCGAGCGCGACGCCTTCTTCGGCAGCACCCGGCAGGTCGAGCGTCGGGTCGACGACCATCAGCACCCGCAGGCGCGCCCCGATGCGACGGTGCTCCTGCCAGCGCGCGATGGTCAGGGTCTCGCTCGCGTACCGCCGGCTCAATCCCTGTTCGAGCGCCGGGCTCGCATCGTCGAGGTGCAGCGTCTCCCAGGGGATGCGCGAGGCCTCGCGATCGTGCACGACGACCAGGGGCCGGCGACGCATCGACGCAAGGCCCCCGAGTACCGAGGGGCCGAGCAGGAGTCGGCCGAGCGCAGCGCCGAATTCCGCGAGATTGCGCGCTGTCAGCGCGCCGGATTCGGCCTTCGCGAGCTGCGCCTGCAGCTTGCGACGGGGGATGCGCACGGTGCTGCTGAGCACCGCGGCCTTTGCGCCGGCCGTGAGCAGCGAGCTGCGGCACTCCGGGTCGCCGCGCGCCGGGTCGAGCATCGTGACGAGCAGGTACGCGGGGTCGACGGGAGGCACGACCGGGCTCGCGCCTGCGCCGCGCTCGCCGGCGGCCGCTGCCGCGCGCAGGTCCGTCTCGTCCACGACGATGCGCAGGTCGTCGCTACCGAGACCTTTCGCGAGGCGGGCGGTCGCCTTCCGCAGCGCCGCGAACTTGCGCGGGTCGATCTCGCAGATCGTGATGCGGCGCACGACACCGGCCAGGTCAGCGTCGCGCAGTCCCGCGACGAAGCCGCCGAGCTGCTGCTCGAGCGCCGCAGCCACCGGCACGCCGGATCCCGCGCCGAACAGCACCGTCGCGAAATCCTCCACTCCGGTCGCGGCAAGCATGCGCACGACGTTGCCGGCGACGAAGGACTGCGCCGCGGACCCGAAATCGTCGAAGTCGCCGAGCCCGGCGAACACGACGAATTCCGCCAGCATCGCTCCACGCGTCACGGGCAGGGCCGTGACCTGCCCGAGCCGGCCCGAGAACATGCGGCGCCGGGTGAACTCGCGGATTGCCCCGCCGAGTCGCGTATTCACCGCGGCCGCCGCTCCGGAAGGATCGACGTTGCGGAACACGCCGAGCACGATGGCTCGCGCATTCGCCTCGACGATGCTGCCGTGGGCCAGGCGCACCTCGAGCGTGCGCGCGCCCGACCGCGCGACGCCACCGCGCAGCGGCTCGAGCGTTGCCCGTGGCACCGACCCCTGGAATTCGGGTGAGACGAACGGTTCGAGCAGGCGTCGCCGCGCATCCGGCGACAGGTCCTGCCAGCGCACCTTCTGCGGCGCGACCCGACGCAGCGCCGCCTCGCTCAGCGTGCGGCCGGCGGGCCTGCGCAACCGGCGTGTCGTGGATGGCAATCGCGCGGTCGTTCCCCGGTGCAGGAGGTCCACGACCGCCGAGATCACCTTGCCGTTGTTCGGCAGGCCGCCGTGCTTCTCGGCGACGTACCAGTGCGCCGCCCCGGGCATCGTCGCGAGGGACACCGGCACGGTGCCGTCGCCGTCGCGTTCGAGCCGGTAGTGGAACTCGCCGTTCTGGAGTTCGGCGCGCGTCACGGTCTCCTGCCGCACGCCGACGATGTGCAGGCAGCGGGTGTCCGCCGCCGGCCAGCGCGCCCGCTCGGCCGCAGCCGCGGCCAGACGGCCGCGCTCGGGGCGCAGCCCGTCGCCCGGCCAGGCGGCGGGATCGAACAGGTCGGGCCCGGGAGCCCGCTCGGGATCCGGCAGCAGTTCGTGCAGCGAGGGCAGGCTGCGAAAGACGATCCTCGCGAGATCCTCGGCGTCGTGCCGCAGGTCGAGGGCCGCGAGCTTGCGCACCGTGGGATAGACGCCCCGCAGCGCCAGCACGGGCGCGAATGAGCCGAAATTCGGCGCGCCGAGCTGCACCACGCGCGCGATCCGCGTGGCATCGAGCCCGAGCGCGGCGCGGGCCACCACGCCGCCCATGCTGTGTCCGACGAGCAGCACCTCGCGACCGCCGTCGTTCGCGATCCGCTCGACCAGTCCGGCCGCGAGCGTGGCGACGCTCGAGCGCCAGTCATAGGCGTGGAAGCGCGCATCGAAGCCGGCGATCTGCAGCGACAGCTTGAGCTTGAGCGAGTTGAGCAGCATCGCCCCGAGCGCGCCGAGCCGCGCACCGCGCGGCAGTGCGAGCCGGGTCAGGTGTCCCGCCGCGATCTCGATGAGATCGAGCCACAGCACGTCGTCGATGAGTCGCCCGCGGGATCCGATCCGCGAGCCCATCAGCCCGGGGAGCACATAGACGGCGGGACCGCCCGCGCGCCGGGTGCGTGCGGCGCGGCGCGCGAGCGCGGCGAGCTCGCGATAGCCATCCTCCCCGAAGTGCGCGACGAGATCCGACCTGCGTTCGCCGGCCGCGAGCAGGTGCTCGACGTCCTCGTCGTGCAGTCGATGCAGCGGCAGCAGCGCGGTCGGATCCAAGCGTTTGTCGCGCGACGCCGTCAGTGGTGCGTGTGCGACGCGTGTGGGTCGTCGCCGGCCGGCCGGACCGTGACCGTGACGGGGCGTTCGCCGGCGCCGGCGTAGCGCAAGGTCAGGGTGAAGGTCTCACCCGCAACGAGCGGCGCGTGGAGTCCCATCAGCATGAGATGCGTACCCTTCGGCGCCAGCTCGACTCGGCCGCCTGCCGGCACGTCGATGCCCTCCACGGGCCGCATCTTCGCCACTCCGGCGTCTTCCACCACGGTGTGAATGTGGACCATGGCGGCGCGCGACGTGCTGGCCGCGACGAGCCGGTCCGCCGCCGGGCCGCCCTCGAGGGTCATGTACGCCGCGCCCACGTCCACGCCGGGTGCGGTCGCACGCGCCCACGCGTCGGTCGCCGTCGGGCCGTCCGCGGCCATGGCGTTCATCGAGCAGGCGGCGAGCATCGTCAATCCATGCCTCATCCAGCGATTCATCGCTTCGTCTCCTGTTTCATGGTGGCGCGTATGGCCTGCACGATCGCCTCGATCGCGCGGCCGCGGGTACTCGACTTGCGCCAGACGGCCCCGATGGTACGCGTCGGCGCAGGGCGGACGAAGGGCTTGATCCGCAATCCGCGCGCGGCGCCCACTGGTGCATCGGCCGCCAGTTCGGGCAGCAGGGTCACGCCATGGCCCGCGGCCACCATCTGGCGCAGGGTCTCGAGGCTCGTGGCCCGGTAATCCTGATCTTCGTGCACCCCGATGCGGCCGCAGACCTCGAGGGCCTGGTCACGCAGGCAATGACCGTCCTCGAGAAGGAGCAGCGCCTCGCCGTCGAGGTCTTCGATCCGCACGCGCTCGCGGTTCGCGAGTGCATGGTCCGCGGGTACGGCGAGCGTGAAGGGTTCTTCGTACAACGTGGCCGACTCGAGACCGTCGACGGCGGCCGGCAGGGCGAGGATGCCGAGATCGAGTTCTCCGGCGCGCAGCTTCTCGAGCAGGGGCGCCGTCTGGTACTCGTAGAGCAGCAGCCTGAGTCGCGGCAGCGCGCGCCTCAGTCGCCGCGCGACATGCGGCAACAGGTACGGCCCGACCGTCGGAATCAGGGCGAGCTTGAGCGTGCCGGCGAGCGGGTCGCGATCGGCTTTCGCAAGTTCGACGATCGCGTCCGCTTCCTGCAGCAGCCTGCGCGCGCGTTCGACGACCTTTCCGCCCGCGGGCGTGAGCGCCACGCGCCTCGGCTGTCGCTCGACGAGGGCGACGCCCAGGTATTCCTCGAGCTTGCGCACCTGCGCGGACAGCGTCGGCTGGCTGACGAAACAGCGCTCGGCAGCCCTGCCGAAGTGCCGCTCGTCCGCCAGTGCCACGAGGTAGCGCAGGTCGCGGAGGTTCATTGGTGCATCATAGCCGCGGCCTATCGAAAAACGCAGCTTCGACGACAGAGCGCCGGGTCGTCTTTCCCCTATACTGCCCCCATGACTCCCCGTTCCCCGAGGATCTCCGCCGGCGTCGTGGTCGTCCGGCATGCCGGGGAGGGCTGGCTCTTCCTGCTGCTGCGCGCGTTCAACCACTGGGATTTCCCGAAGGGCATGGTCGAGCACGACGAGTCGCCGCTCGCCGCGGCGGTACGCGAGGTGCGCGAGGAATCGCTGATCGAGGACCTCGAGTTTGCCTGGGGCGAGGCTTCGACGCAGACCGGGCCCTACAGCCGGGGGAAGGTGGCCCGCTATTTCGTGGCGCGCACCCGCACGGCCGGGGTTTCGCTGCCGGTGAACCCGGATCTCGGCCGACCCGAGCACAGCGAGTACCGCTGGGTGGATTTCGACGGAGCCATCGAACTCGTGTCGCCGCGCGTGCGGCCGGTGGTGGAGTGGGCCGCGCGCGTGATCAATCTCGACGCCGACCGGACGTAGCCGCGAGCCGTCAGACGACGCGGCCGCGGTGGCCGCCGCGCAGGAAGTCCTCGACGTTCGCGGCCATCTCGGCAAGGCATCGCTGCCGCGCCTCGCGCGCGGCCCAGGCCACGTGTGGCGTCACCAGCAGGTTCGGGATGTCGCCCGCGAGCAGCGGCTCGCCGTCGACCGGCGGCTCCTGCGCGAGCACGTCGATCGCTGCGCCGCCGAGGCGACCCGTGCGCAAGGCGTCGGCGAGCGCCTGCGAATCCACGAGCCCGCCCCGCGCCGTGTTGATCAGCACCGCATCCGGCTTCATGCGCGCGAGGCGTGGCGTCGACAGCAGGCCCTGGGTCGCAGGCACCAGCGGGCAATGCAGGCTCAGGACGTCGACGAGCGGCAGCATCTCGTCGAGGTCGATGCGGCCGGGCATGCGCCCGCCCCCCGGGCGACTGGCCACGAGTACCTCCATCCCGAACGCACGTGCCGCGTGGGCGACGCCCTTGCCGAGCGTGCCGAAGCCGACGATGCCGAGCCTGCGGCCCGCGAGCTCACGGATGGGGAAATCGAGCAGGCAGAACTGGCCGCCGCGTTGCCAGGCGCCCGTGCGCACCCGCGCATCGTATTCGCGCAGCCGGTGCGTGAGCAGCAGCAGCGCGCCGAACACGTGCTGCACGATCGATGCCGTGCAGTAGTCGCGCACGTTGCAGACCGCGATGCCTCGCTCGCGGGCCGCGGCGAGATCGACGTTGTCGGTGCCCGTGGCCGCGAGGGCGACGAGGCGCAGCGCGGGCGTCGCCGCCAGGATCCCGCGCGTGATGCGCAGCTTGTTCACCAGCACCACCAGGGCGCCCTCGAGCACGGCCGCCACGTCGTCCTGTTCCGTACGTATGCGCAGTTCGACGCCGGGCAAGGCGCGCCGCAGCGGCGCCGGGTCGAGGTCGTCGTCGTGGCTCACGGTGGCGTAGTCGAGGAAGATCGCACGCATGGGCGGGAGGATAATCGACCCATGGCGAGGAAAGACGGTGAACTCGAGGCCCTGCTCGCGGCGGTGCGCGCCTGTCGAGTCTGTGCGGCGCACCTGCCGCTCGGGCCGCGACCCGTGTTGCGCGCGGCCACGGGTGCGCGCGTGCTCATCGTCGGCCAGGCGCCGGGCACGCGCGTCCACGAGACGGGCATCCCCTGGAACGACCCGAGCGGCGACCGGCTGCGCGCCTGGCTCGAGGTCGATCGCGCAGCGTTC
>JAGOXN010000025.1 GCA_018059685.1 Steroidobacteraceae bacterium
TGGCCGACCATCAACCGCTGCAGGCGTCGTGCCTGCGGGTTCAGGGTCGGCAGCCGCATCAGCTTCCGCTCGATCTCCTCCCAGTCCGGCAGCGGATAGAGCAGCAGGCAGCGGTCCGCACGGTCGACGGTCGCGACGAGGCGCCCCTCGCTGCGCTCCACCAGGGTGTCCCGGTAGCGCGCCGGCATGGCCATGCGCCCCTTGGCGTCGAGCGTCACTTTGTTGGCGCCGCGAAACATTTCAGGCCGTCGACGGGCCGGTGGCCCATTTCATCCCACTTTGTCCCACCTCGCCGCACTATAGGTCGCGCGCGTTCCGCGAGTCAACGCCTGTGACCAAAATTTCCTTATGGCGCACAGCCACTTAGCCCTTGCAGGGGGGTACCAGCCATGGGTTTCGGCGGTCTATCCTCATTTGAATCAGATGCTTACCGTTTTTTCCTGCGGATTGGATGAGATCATGCCTTTGGTGGGGACGCTCGCCCGGGGAAGCGCCGCGAGGAGCCTGGCTGCTGGCCGGAATCTGCGGGATTTCAGCGCCGAACCAGCGCCGGGTGGGATGCGGGACGGCGATCCAGCGGCGGGGCCGGTGGACCAGCGGTGGGCTGAAGTGGGGCGAAGTCGCGGCGAGGGGCGAAATGGGCCGCCCGCGACCGGGAGGCAGGCGTGCGAGGCCTTGACCAGTCGCTCAAAGTGTGCTTGTACGCAGGGAAACAGGGAGTCGGCCGATAAGCCGGGTTCTGTCGTGGGCAACCATCCATCTGGGGCGTGCGTCGCCGCACGCCTCGAGCGACCTACCCGGAAACACCTGCGGGCCGCAGGTGCAGGCCCGCAGGCCTGCGCGTTTCCCTATTTGGTCTTGCTCCAGGTGGGGTTTGCCGTGCCGTCGAGTGTTGCCACCGACGCGGTGCGCTCTTACCGCACCCTTTCACCCTTGCCGTCGCCGCATCGCTGCAGCGCTTGGGCGGTCTGCTCTCTGTTGCACTTTCCGTGGGCTCGCGCCCCCCAGGCGTTACCTGGCACCTTGCCCTGTGGAGCCCGGACTTTCCTCCGCGAAATTGACGCAGCGGTTGCCTGGCCGACTCCCGCGGGGATTATACAAGGGACATTCTCCTTTTTTCGCCGGGTAACAGGGGACATTCTCCTTTTTCCGCCTGCGGCTGGTGCCGCTCGCGAAAAAGGAGAATGTCCCCTGTTACCCGGCGAAAAAGGGAGAATGTCCCCTGTTACCCCTTCACGGCTCCTTCGCGGCGGTGAGGCGCAGCGCATGCTCGTAGATCTCCTTGCGCGGGCGCCCCGTGATGCGCGACGCGAGCTTCGCTGCCTGCGACGTCGGCAGTTCGGCGAGCAGGATCTGCAGCACGCGCGCCACTTCCGCGTCGCCCGCGGCAGGCGCCGCCGGCGCGCCTGCGACGACGATCACGATTTCGCCGCGCGCCATGTCGGAGTCGTCCGCGGCCCGCTGCACCAGTTCGTCGAGCGACCCGCGGTAAGCCGTCTCGAATTTCTTGGTGATTTCCCGTGCAACCGTCGCACTGCGCCCGCCACCGAAGACCTGCGCCATGTCGGCCAGCGACTCGCACAGCCGATGCGGCGCCTCGTAGAAGACCAGCGTCCGCGTCTCGTCCGCGAGCGACTGCAGCGCGCGTCGCCGCGCCGTCGCTTTCGCCGGCAGGAATCCTTCGAACGCGAACCGGTCGGTCGGCAGCGCCGACAGCGACAGCGCGGCGATGGCCGCGCATGGACCCGGCACGGCCACGACGGGCACGCCTGCTCGCGCAGCTTCGCGCACCAGCACCGTCCCCGGATCGCTCAGGAGCGGCGTTCCCGCATCGCTCACCAGCGCCACGGATGCGCCCGCGCGCAGGCGCTCGACCACGCCCGCGGCGCGCTCGCGCTCGTTCTGCTCGTGCAGGGATTCCATGCCGCCGGACGGCCGCTCGATCCCGCACGCATCCAGGAGCTGCGCGGTGTGACGCGTATCCTCGGCGAGCAGCAGGTCGGCGGCGGCGAGCACCTCGCGTGCCCGCGGCCCCAGGTCGCCGAGGTTGCCGATCGGCGTCGCCACCAGGAACAGTGTGCCAGGCTGCAGGCGCGCTATAGAATCCGGGATCACTTTCGCCACGCGGACCTCCAATGGGTCGCATGCTGCACGCCAGCCTTCGCGGCCGGCAAGTTCGAGCCCTCCTGATCATGGCGATGCTCTGCATCGCGACGGCACTGCTCCCGGCACAGCCGGCAGCGGCGTCACGCAGCGAGGACCTCGCCGCTGCCGCAGAGCTCTCGCGCACCGGCAGGCACGCGGAAGCCGCGCGACTCTACGAGCGACTCGCGAAGCGGCCGCTGCGCGGCTGGGACGCGCGGGTCGCGCTGCTCGCGGCACGCGACTACCTGGCGGCCGGGCAGGTCGAGGATGCGGACCGCATGAGTGCGCTGGTCGAGGGTCGCGTCCGGGGCGACGACGCGACCCTGTACGCGCGCGTGCGCGCCGAGGTACTGCTGGCGCGCGGCGATCCTGCCGCGGCGATCGAGGTGCTGCGCAGGTTGCCGCAGCCCTGGCCGGCGCCGCTCGCTGCGGAGCTGCTGCAGCTCCAGGCCCGGGCGCAATTCGACGCGGGGCAGGCGCTCGAGGGCATGCGCAGCGTGGACGAACGAGTCCGCGTGCTCGGCACGGCGGAAGCACGCGCGGAGAACTATCGCTGGATGCTCGGCGAACTCGGGCGCAAGCCGGCCGTGGTGCCCCCTGGCGCAACGGACCAGGAGCGCGCGTGGTTCGAACTCGCGGCGATGCTCGCGGCGGCAGGCGAGGCAAACACGGTGCCCGCGCAGCAGGCGGCGGACTGGCGCCGCCGGCACCCGAATCACCCAGGCACGGCATTCCTCCCGGAGACTGCGGCGGGCGCCGAGGCTCCGCGCGAGGCCCGGGTCATGCCCGCCGGCGCACCCTCCTCCGTGGCGCTGCTCTTGCCGCTGTCCGGTCGACAGGAGACGGTCGGGGGCGCCATCCGCGATGGCTTCCTGGCCGCCTGTCTCGAGCGCGCCGCGACGGCGCCGCGGGTGCGTGTCTACGACACGGCGGGAGAAGGCGCCGTGCAGGCCTATCGGCGCGCAGTCACCGACGGCGCGCAGTTCGTCGTGGGCCCGCTCCTTCGCGAGGACGTCGCGGCCGTCGTGGCGGCGCAGGGGCTGCCGGTGCCGACGCTCGCGTTGAATGCATACGCCGGCGCGCCGCCACCGTTCCTGTTCCAGTTCACGCTCGACCCCGAGCAGGAGGCGCGCGCCGCGGCGCGCCGCATCTCGGCCGACGGCCACGTGCGGGGCATCGCGCTGTTCCCGCTCAACGCCTGGGGCGAGCGGCTGCGCGCGGCATTCGTCGATGAATTGCGCACGACCGGGGTCGAGCTGCTGGCGGAACAATGGTACGAACCCGGTGCGCGCGATTTCTCCGGGCCGCTGCGCGCGGCGCTGGGCCGCTATGGCGGCGCGGGCGACCGTACCAGCGGCCGGCCGGCACCGCGACGCGACGCGGTCGCCGAGGCGCGCGACGGCCCGCAGTTCGCCTTCGTCGCGGCGAATGCGCCTGCCGCCAAGGCGCTCAAGCCGCAGCTGCGTTTCCAGATGACGTACGACATGCCGGTCTACGCGACCTCGGATGCCTGGGATCCGAGCACGCGCTCGGCCGCCGACCTCGACGGCCTGCTGTTTCCGGAAATGCCCTGGGTGCTCTACGGCGGCCAGGGCGCGCCGCGACTCTGGGCAGTACTGCACGACCAGTGGTCCGTGCAGGGTCGCGGCCGGTTGCGCCTCTATGCGCTGGGTTACGACGCGCTGCAGGTCATCGGGGCGCTCGCGGCTCCCGCGCCGGCGACAGGGTTCGACGGCCTGACCGGTCGCCTCGAGACCACGGCAGACGGGCGGGTACGGCGCGAGCTCGAATGGGCGCGGATCGTGGGCGGCCATCCGCAATCCGCCGGTCTCGTGCTCCCGGCACCCGTCCAATCCGCGACTCCGGCACCAGTTCCCGGTGAGCCCTGAAACGACGACGGCCCTGGGCCGTCGCGGCGAGGATTTCGCGGCGCGTCATCTCGAGTCGCAGGGGCTCGTGCTCCTCGAGCGGAACTTCCGCTGTCGTGGCGGCGAAATCGACCTCGTGATGCGCGAGGGCGGGACGCTGGTGCTGGTGGAAGTCCGGGCCCGCTCGTCCGGCGAGTACGGCGGTGCCGCGGCTTCGGTGGATGGGCGCAAGCAGCGCCGCTTCGGACTCGCGGCTCGACGGCTGATGCAGCTGCGGCCGGCTTACCGCGCGATGCCGGCACGCTTCGACGTCGTCGCGCTGGACGGGCCCTGCGACGGACGCGCCGCAGTGACCTGGATCCGCGACGCATTCCGCATGCCGTAGGGCCCCAGAGCGCCCGCCGCGTTCGCGCCTACTTGACCACCTTGAGCTTCGCGCGGCCCGGGGCCGGCTTCGGCCTCGAGTCGACGCCGCCGGCCTCCTGCGGGGACGCCGGCGGAGGCTCGGGCGTCGGAGCGTCCTCGCCCTCCGGGAAGACGAGGCCCTGCCCCGTCTCCCGCGCGTAGATGGCGAGCACCGCCTCGACCGGAACCCTCACGGTCATGCTCACGCCGCCGAAGCGCCCGCTGAACCTGAGCTCATCGTTGCCCAGCACGAGCTGCGCGGTCGCGCTCCAGCTCACGTTGAGCACGATCTTCCCGTCACGGACATACTGCCTCGGCACCTCGACACCCGCCGCCCCGGCGTCGACGACGATGTGCGGAGTGCACTCGCTGTCGCTGATCCACTCGTGCATCGCGCGCAGGAGGTACGGGCGCCGGGACTTCACGGCCGCATGTCCTGCTCCCGTGGCGAGAGGCTGTCGCGGAAGGCCGGCCGGCCGAAGACCCGCAGCGCATAACGGTCGAGCGCCGGCGCACTGGCGGGCGGCTCGACCTGCCAGTGCGGCAGGCGCCAGAGAATCGGGGCCACCGATGCATCGAGCAGCGAGAACTGCTCGGACAGGAACCAGGGACGGGCGCGGAACAGGGGCTCCGCCGCCACGATGCTCTCGAGCAGGATGCGCCTCGCACGCTGCTGCTCGCGCCGGTCGTGACCTTCGAGCGCGGGGACCAGCGAATACCAGTCCTGCTCGATGCGGTGCAGGGCGACGCGCGCCTGGGCCCGCGTAGCCGGGTCCACCGGCATCAGCCCGGGCGATGGGAACCGCTCGTCGAGGTACTCGCAGATGATGCCGGGCTCGTAGACGACGAGCTCGCGGTCCACGAGCGTCGGCACGCTCTGGTAGGGATTGAGGTCGATCAGGTCCTCCGGCGGACGCGCCGGATCGACCTCGACCACGCGCACATCGAGCCCTTTCGCCGCGACGACGATGCGCACGCGATGCGAGCGCGGATCGTCCCCACGGGAAAAAAGCGTCAGCATGATAAGAAGGGGGACATTCTCCTTTTTCCGCCACCGGCGTGAAAAAGGAGAATGTCCCCTGCCGCTACTTCTACTTGACGTCCTTCCAGTACTCCTTCTTCAGCAGCCAGGCGAGCAGCGAGAAGAAGACCAGGAAGGCGATCACCGGAAAGCCGAGCGACTTGCGCTGGAGCTGCGCCGGTTCCGAGATGTACTCGAGGAAGTTGACGGTGTCGCGCACGAACCCGTCGTACTGCTCCGGCGTGAGCTTGCCGGGAGTGGCGAGCTTGAATTCCTTGAAGTGCTTCTGTGCGTTGCCGGCCGCGTCCACCTGGCCTTCCCACACCGCCTCCTGCACGCCCTGCAGTTCCCACAGCACGTGGGGCATCGCGGTGCCCGGAAGGACGATGTTGTTCGTGCCGGTCGCCCTGGACGGATCGGCGTAGAACGAACGCAGGAACGTGTAGAGATAGTCCGCGCCACGGCTGCGCCCGACGAGCGACAGGTCGGGCGGCACGACGCCGAACCAGCGCCGTGCATCGTCCGGGTTCATCCCGATGCGCATCGTGTCGTAGGGCCGGTCGCCCGTGAACATGAGGTTGTCGATCAGCTGCTGCTCGGTGATGCCGATGTCCGCCGCCATGCGGTTGTAACGGACGTACTTGGCCGAATGGCAGCCGAGGCAGTAGTTGACGAAGTTCGCGGCGCCGCGCTGCAGCGACGCCTGGTTCGCGACATCGACGTTCGCCCGGTCGAGGTGCGCCTCGCCACCGGCCGCGAATGCCGCCGCCGGGACCAGCGCCGCGAGGAGGCACAGGAGCTTAGTGCGCATGGTAGGTCACCCTGGTCGGCACGGGCCGGGTCTTGTCGATGCTCGTGTACCACGGCATCAGCAGGAAGAACGCGAAGTAGACCGCCCCGAACAGGCGCGCGAGGTTGGTGAAGAGCGGCGTGACCGGCTGCATGCCGAGGTAACCGAGCGCGAGGAAACTGATCGCGAAGGCGGCGAGGAAGAACTTGAAGAGCGGCCCGCGCTGCCTGATCGACCGGACCTTGCCGCGGTCGAGCCACGGCAGGAACACGAACAGCACGACGGCCGCACCCATGAGCCCGACGCCCATGAGCTTGTTCGGCACGGCGCGCAGGATCGCGTAGAACGGCGTGAAATACCACACCGGGGCGATGTGCGGCGGCGTCTGCAGCGGGTTCGCCGGCTCGAAGTTGGCGTGCTCGAGGAAATAGCCGCCCATCGTCGGCGCGAAGAACACCACCAGGCTGAACAGGATCAGGAACACGCCGACGCCGACGATGTCCTTGACCGTGTAGTAGGGATGGAACGCGATGCCGTCGAGCGGGATGCCGTCGGGGCCCTTGACCTTCTTGATCTCGACGCCGTCGGGGTTGTTCGAGCCCACCTCGTGCAGCGCGATGAGGTGCGCGATCACGAGGAAGACGAGCACGAAGGGGATCGCGACGACGTGCAGCGCGAAGAACCGGTTCAGCGTGGCGTCGGAGATGAAGAAGTCGCCGCGGATCCACTCGGTGAGCGAATCGCCGATCACGGGGATCGCGCCGAACAGCGACACGATCACCTGCGCGCCCCAGTACGACATGTTGCCCCACGGGAGCAGGTAGCCGAAGAACGCCTCCGCCATGAGCGCGAAGTAGATCAGCATGCCGAACAGCCACAGCAGCTCGCGCGGCTTCTGGTACGACCCGTACAGCAGCGCGCGGAACATGTGCAGGTAGACCACGATGAAAAACGCCGAGGCGCCGGTCGAGTGCAGGTAGCGGATGAGCCACCCCCACTCGACGTCGCGCATGATGAACTCGACCGAGCTGAACGCCTCGGCCGCCGAAGGCTTGTAGCTCATCGTCAGGAAGATGCCGGTGACGATCTGGAGGACCAGCACCAGCATCGCGAGCGAGCCGAAGTAGTACCAGAAGTTCATGTTCTTCGGCGCGTAGTACTCCGACGCCTGCTCCTTCCAGAGCTTGGTCATCGGGAACCGGTCGTCGATCCAGCCGGCGAGCGCCGCGAGGCGCCCGCTGCCGGTCCTGTCGCCCTGGCTCGTGCTGCCCATCACGCGTTCCCCGCTTCAGCGCCGATGATGATGCGCGTATCGCTCAGGAAGCGGTACGGCGGCACCGGCAGGTTGGTCGGTGCCGGCACGTCCTTGTAGACGCGGCCCGACATGTCGAACTTGGAGCCGTGGCATGGGCAGAAGAAGCCGCCCTGCCAGTCGGCGGACACCGTGACATCGCCCGGCGTGAACTTGTCGAGTGGCGCGCAGCCGAGGTGCGTGCAGACCCCGACGAGCACCAAGTACTCTGGCTTGAGCGCACGGGCCGGGTTCTTCGCGAAGTCCGGCTGTTCGGACTCGGCGGATCCGGGATCGCGCAGCAGGTTGTCGATGCCCTCGAGCTGGGCGAGCATCTGCGGCGTCCGATGGACGATGAAGATGGCCTTGCCGCGCCACTCCACCTTGAGCATCGCGCCGAGCTCGAGCTTCGAGATATCCACCTCGACCGGCGCGCCGAGGGCCCGGGCCCGCGCACTCGGCTTCCACGAGGCCAGGAATGGGACGGCCACGAACGCGGCGCCGACGGCGCCCGTCGCGACGGTGGCGACGGTCAGGAAGTGACGCCTGCCCGTATCGACTGTTTCGCTCATCCAGCGCTCTCCTCGGCGGAATCGGGTGCGTGCTGAGGCGGTCTTCGGGCCGCCGCGGGCAGCACGCCATTATATCCAACGGGTCCGGCGGTGTGCGACCGGCGGCAGGAGGCGGCCGGTCGGGACCTCCCCCCCCTGCCAATCAGCCCGCCACGCGCTTGATCTGCGCCCCGAGCCCCTGCAGCTTCTCCTCGATGCACTCGTAGCCACGGTCAATGTGGTAGATCCGCTCGACCTCGGTCGTCCCGTCCGCGACCAGGCCAGCGAGCACGAGGCTTGCCGACGCCCGCAGGTCGGTCGCCATGACCGGCGCGGCGGTCAGGCGGGCGACGCCCTTGATGATTGCCGTGTTGCCCTCCAGGCGGATCTCGGCACCCATGCGGCGCATCTCCAGCAGGTGCATGAAGCGGTTTTCGAAGATCGTCTCGATAATCGTTCCCACTCCATCGGCGACGGTGTCGAGTGCCGCGAACTGCGCCTGCATGTCGGTCGGGAAGCCCGGATGGGGGGCGGTGCGAATGTCCACGGACTTCAGCCGGCGTCCGCGCATGTCGACTTCGATGAAGTCTGCGCCGCGCACGACGCTCGCGCCCGCTTCCTCGAGCTTCGCGAGGACCGCATCGAGGTGCTCGGCGCGGGCACCCAGGGCACGCACCCGGCCACCCGTGATCGCGCCCGCCACCAGGTAGGTTCCGGCCTCGATCCGGTCGGGCAGGACAGCGTAGTCGGTACCGTGCAGCGTCTCGACGCCGTCGACGACGATCGTGTCGGTGCCATGCCCGGTGATGCGCGCACCCATCGAGTTGAGGAACAGGGCGAGGTCGACGATCTCGGGTTCCCGGGCCGCATTCTCGAGGATCGTGCGCCCCTCGGCGAGCGTGGCCGCCATCATCAGGTTCTCGGTGCCGGTGACGGTGACCGTCTCGAGGACGATCCGCGCGCCTTTGAGCCGCCCCGAGCGGGCCTTGATGTAGCCGTTCTCGATGTGCACGTCGGCGCCCATCGCCTGCAGCCCGGCCACGTGGATGTTGACCGGGCGCGCACCGATGGCGCAGCCGCCGGGCAGCGAGACGTCGGCCGATCCATGGCGCGCGACGAGCGGACCGAGGACGAGGATCGCCGCCCGCATGGTTTTCACGAGCTCGTAGGGAGCGAAGGTCTCGCGCATCGGGCGCGGATCGACTTCGATTCGCAGGCGCTCGTCCAGCGTGACGCTCGCGCCCATGCGACCGAGCAGCTCGATCATCGTCGTGACGTCCTTGAGGTGTGGCACGTTGCCGACGGTGACCGGTCCGTCGGCCAGCAATGCCCCCGCGAGGATCGGCAGGGTCGCGTTCTTGGCGCCCGAGATGCGCACCTCGCCGTCGAGTGGCACGCCACCCCGGATCTGCAGCTTGTCCATCCGTGAGCTGCCTCAGTCTGCGTCCGGCCTGCTCGCCCATTCGGACGGTGTATAGGCCTGTATCGACAGCGCGTGGACCTCGCGTCCCATCCGGGGTCCGAGCCCCGCGTATACGAGCTGGTGTCGCTGCAGCGGTCGCTTGCCTTCGAACTGGGCGGAGACCACGATCGCCTCGAAGTGCGTTTCGTCATCGGTGAGGACGCTTACCCGGGCATCCGACAGCGCGGCTTCGATCAGGCGGGTCACCTCGTCGGCAGTCATGGTTCGCGGGCCTCCAGGGCAGGGATCGCAAGTCTAACCCGAGCACGGACGGGGAAGCCCGTGGGCCCGAGGCTGTAGACTGTCGCAATCATGCCGTCATCCGACCGTCTCATCGCCCGCGGGCGCCAGGTGCTCACGACCGAGGCCGCCGCCGTCGCGGCCCTCGTGCACCGCCTGCAGGAGGACTTCGCCGCCGCCTGCCGCCTGATGCTCGCCTGCGAGGGACGCATCGTGGTCACGGGCATGGGCAAGTCCGGTCACGTCGCGGGCAAGATCGCCGCCACGCTCGCGAGCACCGGCAGTCCCTCGTTCTTCGTGCATCCGGCCGAGGCGATCCACGGCGATATCGGCATGATCACGGCACGGGACGTGGTGCTCGCCCTGTCGAATTCCGGCGAGACCGACGAACTGCTGGCGATCCTCCCGGTCATCAAGCGCCTCGACGTGCCGCTGATCGCGCTTACCGGCAACGATGCGTCGACACTCGCGCGCCATGCGACGGTGGTGCTGGACGTGAGCGTCCCGGCGGAGGCCTGCCCGCTCAACCTCGCCCCGACCGCGAGCACCACCGCGGCCCTCGCGATGGGCGACGCGCTCGCCGTGGCGATCCTCGAGGCGCGCGGTTTCACGGAGGAGGATTTCGCGCGCTCCCACCCGGGTGGCACGCTCGGCCGGCGCCTGCTCCTGCACGTCGACGAGGTCATGCGCCACGGCGACGACCTGCCCGCCGTGGGACCGGACACGCCGTTGAGCGCGGGCCTGCTCGAGATGAGCCGCAAGGGCCTCGGCATGACGACCGTCGTGGACGGGCAGCGGCGGGTCATCGGCGTCTTCACCGACGGGGACCTGCGTCGCGCGCTCGACCGGCAGCTCGACATCCACGCCACGCGGATGCGCGACGTCATGACCGTGGACTGCAAGGTCGCCCGCCCGCGCATGCTCGCGGCCGAGGCCGTGCACCTCATGGAAGCGCATCGCATCACGGCACTGCCGGTGGTGGACGACGACGGCACCCTCGTGGGGGCCCTCAACGTCCACGATCTCCTGCGCGCGGGGGTGATGTAGTGATGGAGTCGCTCAGCGAGCGGGCGCGCCGCGTGCGGCTGCTCGTCCTGGACGTCGACGGCGTGCTCACCGACGGCCGGCTGTACTTCTCGGGCACCGGGGAGGAACTGAAGGTCTTCGACGTACGGGACGGTCATGGCCTCGTGGCGGTCCAGCGCGCGGGAGTCGTCGTCGCAATCATTTCCGGCAGGAACTCGCCCGCCGTCGACCGGCGCGCCGCGGAACTCGGCATCGGGCGGGTCCGCCAGGGCGTCACGGACAAGGCGGCCGTTCTGGGTGAACTCCAGCGGGAACTCGGCGTCGGTCCCGCTGAAACGGCCTGCGTCGGCGACGATGTGCCGGACCAGCCGATGCTCCAGCTGGCTGGCCTCGCCGTCGCGGTGGCCGATGCGCATCCCGCGCTGCATGCCGCGGCCCACTGGGTGACCGGAGCCGCGGGCGGACGCGGCGCCGTGCGCGAAGTATGCGACCTGCTGCTCAGCTGCAGGAAACCCTGAAGCGGCGCCTCGTCACCGCTGCGGCGTGCGCGGCCGGGCTCGCGCTCGCCTACGGTATTTTCGGCGGGTCCGCCGAGGACGACGTAACGGTTGGCGCCGCGGACGAGGAGCGCGGTTACTTCGTCCGCGACGCGGTGCTCACCGAGATGGGCGCGGACGGACGGCCGCGCGTGGTACTGCACTCGCGCTCGATCGAGCAGCAGCCGCGCGACCAGAGCGTGCTGCTCGAGGACCTCGAGCTCGACTACAGGACGGCGGATGCCGGCGCCTGGCGGGTCACCGCCGAGCGGGGCCGCATGCCGCCCGACCACGGTTCGCTCCTGCTCTCGGGAGACGTGATCGTGACCGGCACGGAAGCGCGCGGCACGGCCGTCATACGCACCGATCGCCTCTCCTACGACAGTACGAGCGGCCTGGTGCAGACGGCCGAACCGGTCGCCATCCGATTCGGCCCGCACGAACTGAACGCCCGCGGCCTGCGCATGCTGTTGAACGAGGGAACCCTGCGGCTAGAATCGAACGTGCATGGCCGCTTCAATCCCTGACGCGCCGCGCATCCTGTGCGCCGGCCTGGTGTTCGCCTGCTCGCTCGCGGCTGGGGCCCCTGCCGCGGGCGTACCCACGTCGCTGCGGCCGTCGCGCGAGCCGATCAACCTCGAGGCGGCCTCGTCGGATTTCGACTACCGCAACGACGCGCTGCTCTTTCGCCGCGTGAAGATCACCCAGGGCGCGCTGCAGGTCGAGGCTCGTGAAGCCCGCGCGACCGGGTTGAGCTTCGCGAATGCGCAGTGGAACCTGCAGGGCGACGTGCGCATCACGGTGCCCGATGGCAAGCTCGCCGCGAACGATGCCAGCGTGGTGTTCCGCGACGACGTGATCGTGAGCGCACTGGTAAGGGGTTCGCCGGCGACCTTCGAGCAGCGGCTGAAGGACAGCGGCCAGCTGGCGCGGGGCAAGGCGGCCTCGATCGAGTACGACGTGCAGGCGAGTACCGTGCGCCTCGCCGGCCAGGCCTGGCTCACCGACGGCCAGAACGAGATCCGCGGCGACACGCTCGTCTACGACATCGGCAAGCAGCGCGTGATCGCGAACCCGGGACAGACGGATCCGGGGGGCGTCCGCATCACGATCAATCCCGGGGGCCGGGATGCGAAGCCGGCACCGCCGCCCGTGACCCGCCCGGCGACTCCGCCGGCGACTCCGCCGTGAGCGAGCTTCGCGCCGAGTCGCTCGGCAAGCGGTATCGCTCGCGTCAGGTCGTGAACGGCCTGTCGCTCGAGGTGCATTCGGGCGAGGTCGTCGGGCTGCTCGGCCCGAACGGCGCCGGCAAGACCACGGCCTTCTACATGATCGTCGGCCTCGTGGCCTGCGACGCGGGTCGCATCTGGCTCGACGGCCGCGAACTCACGCGTCTGCCGATGCACCGGCGCGCGAAGCTCGGGCTCGGCTATCTGCCGCAGGAGGCGTCCGTCTTCCGCAAGCTGTCGGTCGACGACAATATCCGCGCGATCCTCGAGCTGCGCGGCGACCTCGACGAGGACGCGGCGCGCGAGGCGGCGCTCGAGTCGCTGCTCGAGGAGCTGCACATCGGCCACATCCGCGGCAGCCTGGGGCAGAGCCTGTCCGGCGGCGAGCGGCGCCGCGTCGAGATCGCGCGGGCGCTCGCGGCGGAACCGAGGTTCATCCTGCTCGACGAGCCGTTCGCAGGCGTCGACCCGATCTCGGTGGACGACATCCAGCGCATCATCCGTCACCTGAGCGCGCGCGGCATCGGCGTGCTGATCACCGACCACAACGTGCGTGAGACGCTCGGCATCTGCTCGCGGGCCTACATCGTGAGCTCCGGAAGCGTGATCGCTTCCGGGTCCGCGGAGGACGTCCTTGCCAATCCTCAGGTGCGTGAGGTCTACTTGGGGCAGGATTTTCGCCTCTGATCTCCGGGGGCGCCCTCCCCAGCAGGCTCGATTCCGCAATGCTCAAGCCGGCCCTGCAGCTCAAGCTCGGTCAGCAGCTGACGATGACTCCGCAGCTGCAGCAGGCGATCAAGCTGCTGCAGCTGCCGGTCCTCGAGCTCCAGGCGCAGGTGCTCGAAGCGCTCGAGACGAACGTCATGCTCGAGGCCGAGGAGGACGAGCCGGTCGACCTCGCGACCCAGGAAACATCGACGGCGGAACAGGCCGACGAAGGCGCGGCGGAGAGCGAGGACGAGGTCGTCGTCGAGATGGAGGACCCGTGGGCCGACTCGGCGCCGGTGGGCGAAGGCCGCGCGCAGGACGACGATGACCGGCCGTTCGAGTTCGCCGACAGCCACGAACAGGATCTGCACCAGCACCTCGTCTGGCAGCTCGAGGTGAGTCGCCTCGATCCGCGCGAGACATGGATCGGCGAGGCGGTGGTGGATGCGTTGAACGAGGACGGCTACCTCACGGAAAGCACGGCCGAGATCGCGCGCAGCCTGAGCATGGACCTGCCGGTCAGCATCGAGGACGTCGAGCACGTGCTCGCGTTCGTGCAGACGCTCGATCCGGCCGGGGTCGGCGCGCGCAGTGCGTCGGAGTGCATCTGCCTGCAACTCTGCCAGCTCGAGACCGCCACGCCCGGCCGTGACCTCGCGCTGCGGATCGCGCGCGACCACCTGCAGGAGGTCGCGGACCGGGACTTGGGCGGCCTGCGGCGCCAGCTCGGCGCGGACGAGGACGACCTGCAGTCGGCGCTCGCGCTCATCCGCGGCTGCAACCCGCGGCCGGGGTCGGCCTTCGAAGCCTCGCAGCCCCAGTACGTCGTGCCCGACGTCTTCGTGAAGCGCACGGACCAGGGCTGGGCCGTCGAGATCAACCCCGCGTCCGTGCCGCGGCTCAGGGTGAACCAGGGCTATGCCGGGCTCGTGGCCCGTTCCGCCGACTACGCCACCCTGCGCACGCAGCTGCAGGAGGCTCGCTGGCTCATCCGCAGCCTCGAGATCCGCAACGAGACGCTGCTCAAGGTCGCGCGGTCGATCGTGCAGCGGCAGTGCGCTTTCCTCGAGCGGGGCGACGAGGCGATGCAGCCCATGATCCTGCGCGACGTCGCGGGCGCGGTCGACATGCACGAGTCGACCATCTCGCGCGTGACGACCGGCAAGTACATGCACACGCCCCGCGGCATCTTCGAGTTCCGTTACTTCTTCTCGAGCCACGTCGCCGGCGCCGACGGCGAGGACGTGTCGTCGGTGGCAATCCGGGCGAAGATCCGCAAGCTGATCGGCGAGGAGGAGCGCGCGCGGCCGCTGAGCGACGCCCAGCTCGCGGAGGTGCTGGCGCGCGAAGGCGTCAAGGTGGCCCGCCGCACGGTGGCGAAGTACCGCGAGGCGCTCGGTCTCGCGTCCTCGGCCGAGCGGCGCCAGGCTGCCGCGCGCGAACGGGCCTGAGATGCGCCTCATCATCGTCAGCGGGCTGTCGGGGTCCGGCAAGAGCGTGGCGCTCGCCATGCTGGAGGACCTCGGCTTCTACTGCGTGGACAACATCCCCGCCGGCCTGCTGCCCGGCTTCATCGCCTACACGGTGCGCACCAACGAGCCGGCCTACCGCCAGACGGCCGTCGGGGTCGACGCGCGCAACCGCCCCGAGGACGTCGCCGACGTGCCGCGCATGGTCGGCGACCTGCGACGCAGCGGCATCGGCTGCGAGGTGCTGTTCCTGCGGGCGACGAACGAGGTCCTCCTCACGCGCTTCAGCGAGACCCGGCGCCGTCACCCGCTCAGCCGCGCGGGGCTCGGCCTGCAGGAGGCTCTCGAACAGGAACAGCGCCTGCTCGCACCGGTCGCCAACGCGGCCGACCTCACCATCGACACCTCGCGACTTTCCGTCCACGAGCTGCGCGAGCTCGTGCGCGAGCGCGTCGTCGAGCGCGGCGGCGGCGGGCCCTCCCTGCTGTTCCAGTCCTTCGCCTACCGGCACGGCGTTCCGGACGACGCGGACTTCGTGTTCGACGCGCGCGCCCTGCCGAACCCGTACTGGGATCCCGCCCTGCGCGACCTGACGGGGCGCGACGCGGCGGTGACGGCCTTTCTCGACCGGCAGGAGGATGTCGCCCGCTTCCTCGGCGATCTCGCGACGTTCCTCGAGCGCTGGCTGCCGTCGCTGGTGCAGTCGAACCGCAGCTACATCACCGTCGCGGTCGGTTGCACCGGTGGCCAGCATCGCTCCGTGTACCTCGCCGAGCGGCTCGCGGCCCACTTCAACGGCCGCATCGGCCGGGCGCTGATCCGCCATCGCGACCTCGCGAGCCGCCAGCACGAATAGGCCCGCGTGGCATGAACGCGGAAGGCCAGCCGGCGAAGTTGAGCCGCCTCGAGGCGCTCAGGCGCGCGCTCGACCAGGGCGCCGGGCGACAGGTGCATCGCCTGGTGAACTCGCTGCATCCGGCCGAGGTCGCCTCCCTGCTCGAGTCGCTGCCGCCCGCGCAGCGCGAAGTCGTGTGGGATCTCGTGGACCCGGAGCTCGAGGGCGACGTTCTCGTCGAGCTGAACGAGGAGGTGCGGGCGGACCTGATCCGCGAGATGGATGCCGACGAACTCGTCGCCGCGGCGGAGGGGCTCGAGGTCGACGACCTCGCGGACCTGCTGCGCGAGCTGCCCGAGACCGTCAACCAGCGGGTCCTGCGCTCGATGGACTCGCAGGACCGCGAGCGGCTCAAGTCGGTCCTCGCCTGCGACGAGGACACGGCCGGGGGCCTGATGAACACCGATACCGTGAGCGTGCGCCCCGACGTGACGCTCGAGACCGTGCTGCGCTACCTGAGGATGCGCGGCGACATACCGCAGCGCACCGACTCGCTGTTCGTCGTCAACCGGCACGACCGTTACCTCGGCGCGCTCGACGTGACCCGGCTCATCAGCGAGGATCCCGAGCGCACCGTGGCGGAGGTGATGCACGCGGACGTCGCGGGTATTGCGCCCGGGACCCCGGCCCGCGAGGTGGCGAGCCTGTTCGAGAACCGCGACCTGCTCTCGGCGGCGGTCGTTTCTCCGGAAGGCAGGCTGCTCGGTCGCATCACGGTCGACGACGTCGTGGACGTGATCCGGGACGAGGCCGACCACTCCGTGATGCGCATGGCGGGACTCGACGAGGACGCCGACATGTTCGCCGGCGTCGTGCAGAGCACACGACGGCGCGGCCTCTGGCTCGGCGTGAACCTCGCGACCGCGTTCCTCGCGGCCTGGGTCGTGGGCCTGTTCGAGAACACCATCGAGAACATCGTCGCGCTCGCCGTCCTGATGCCGATCGTCGCGAGCATGGGAGGCGTGGCCGCGACGCAGACCCTGACGCTGATCGTGCGCGGGCTCGCGCTCGGCCAGGTCGAACGGGCCAACGCGCGCTGGCTGCTCACCAAGGAAGTCGCAGTCGCGATCCTCAATGGCCTGGCCTGGGCGACGGTCGTCGCCGGCGTGGCGTTCCTGTGGTACCGCAGCTGGAAGATCGCCGGGGTCATCTTCGCGGCGATGGTCGTCAACCTGTTCGCGGCGGCACTCGCGGGAGTCATCGTGCCGCTGGTGCTCAAGCGCGTCGGCGTCGACCCGGCCGTCGCCGGCGGCGTGGTCGTGACGACCGTGACCGACGTCGTCGGGTTCGCCTCGCTGCTGGGGCTCGGAACGCTCGTACTGCTCTAGCCGCCGCTCAGTGCAGGAACGACTCGATCTCGGCCCGCCGCGCCCGCGCGTCGGACTCGCCGAGACGCATCAGCTCGTTGGTGTACGGCGCCTCGAATAGCAGGTAGCTCGCGAGCAGGCCGCCACGCGCCTCGAGCGCGCCGATGGTGCGCAGCAGGGTGCGCAGCGTGCGCGGCATCGCGCGCAGGTGCTTGCGGGCGAGCACGGTCGGGTCCACGCTCGGCTGGATCACCAGCGCCTCGATGGGGTGGCGTCCGGAGACCCGGCCGAGCGACCCCGCCTCGATGATGGCGTTGATCTGCCGGAGGCGCTCGAGATCGATCGACAGACCATCGGTGAACAGCGAGTCCAGCACGAACCCGAGCAGGTGACCGGGGCTCGGCGGCGTGTCCGCCGCGCCGTCGGCCGGCGATGCGGCTGCGTCCGCACGCGTGCCGACGACCAGCACGCGATTCGCGCCGAGGTGCACGGCCGGACTCAGCGGTGCGAGCTGGCGCATGGCGCCGTCACCGTAGTAGTCACCGTCCACCCGTGCCGCCGGGAACAGGAACGGGATCGCGGAGCTGGCCATCAGCACCTCGATGTCGATCGGGTGGCGCACGCCGGCGCGACGCACGCGCGACCATTCGCCGACCTTCGCCACCCCCTCGAAGAACGCCACGGCGCGGCCGGTCGAATAGCTGGTGGTCGCGACGGCGAGCGCCTGCACGGGACCCGCGGCGATGCTCGATGGAATGCGCTCGAGCGGGATGACCCTGAGCAGCAGCTCGCGCAGCGGCGAGGTGTCGAGCAGCGCGCGTGGCGGCGCAAGCAGCCATCCACCGGAGAGGATCGACAGGAACCAGTGCAGCGCCGCTTTCATCATCGTCGGCGCGTCGACGCGTACGACCTGCCCGACGCGGAACCCGGACCACACCCGCTCGAGTTCCGCCACCGCCTCGCCGAGCCGGGTGGCCCGCGCGGCGATTGCCGAGGCATTCAGCGCACCCGCCGAGGTGCCGACCAGGACTTCGAAGGGACAGGGCGCGCCCTCGGGCAGCCAGTCCGCGATGGCACGCAGGACGCCGACCTGGTAGGCGGCACGGGCGCCGCCTCCCGCCAGCACCAGCGCCTGTCGATTCTCGAAGAAGAGGTAGTTGGTGCCGGTATCGGTGACGTCCAAGCCGCGGCCCTCACTGACAGTGGTCCGGGCCGGGTTTAGTATGGCACGGTCACACGAGACGCCCCTCGACCCGACGGAGACCGTCATGCCGAATCACGCCCTGCGTCACATCGTGATCACGCTTGCAGCCGTGACGGGCATTGCCGGGCTCGCGCTCGCTGCGACACCCCGGGTGGGCAACCCGGCACCGGGGTTCAGGCTCCAGGACCAGGAAGGCAAGTGGCATGCGCTCGCCGACTACAAGGGCAAGTGGGTGGCGCTGTACTTCTATCCCAAGGACGACACACCGGGATGCACCACCCAGGCCTGCGGCTTCCGCGACAACATCTTCGCGTTCAACAAGGAAGGCGCGGTCATCCTCGGCATCAGCGTCGACGACGTGGCCTCGCACAAGGCCTTCGCCGCGAAGCACGGACTGCCGTTCACCCTGCTCGCCGATGCCGACAAGGCGGTGACGAAGCA
>JAGOXN010000173.1 GCA_018059685.1 Steroidobacteraceae bacterium
TCGTGATCGCCGAAGTGAACGGCCAGGTCCCGTGGACCTACGGCGAACGGTTTCTCGCCGATGACGACCTGGACGTGATCGTGCGCACTGACCGGCCCCTGCCCGAACTCGGGCATGCGGCTCCCGGTCCGGTGGAGCGCGCGATCGCCGAGCACGTGAGCGGACTCGTGGAAGATGGCGCAACGCTCCAGGCCGGGCTGGGCGCGATACCCGAGGCCGTCCTCGATCGCCTCGCCGACCGTCGCGACCTCGGTGTGCATTCCGGCGCGATCGGCGATGCGGTGGCCCGCCTCACTGCGAGCGGTGCCGTCACGAATGCGCGCAAGACCCGCGATCACGGCATCACGGTGGCGGGCCTGGCCCTCGGAGGCCGCCCGATCTACGAACTCATTCACTGCAATCCCGCGGTGCAGTTTCGTTCCACCCGCTACACACACGATGCGGGCGTGCTGTCGGGCATCGAGCGATTCGTGGCGCTCAATTCTGCGGTCGAGGTCGATCTCACGGGCCAGGTCAACGCCGAGCAGGCAGCGGGCCGGTATGTCGGCGCGGTCGGCGGAGCCGCGGACTTCCTGCGCGGCGCCGCGCGCTCACAGGGCGGCCTGCCGATCGTGGCACTGCCGTCACTGGCCGGTGGGCGCAGCCGCATCGTCGCGCGACTGAGCGGGCCGGTCAGTACCTCGCGCGCCGACGCCGGACTCATCGTTACCGAGCACGGAGTGGCGGATCTCCGCGGTCAACCGCTCTCGAAGCGCATCCGGCGCATGATCGACATCGCAGCACCGCAGTTCCGGGCGGCACTGGAGCAGGAGGCGAGCCAATGAGACGAGCGGCCATCGTGAGTCCGGTGCGCACCGGCGTCGGTACTTTCGGCGGGAGCCTCAGGTCCGTGCCTGTCGAAGAGCTGGCGGCGACCGTCATCCGCGCGGTTCTCGCGCGCACCGGGCTCGATCCCGCGTGCATCGAAGACGTGGTGATGGCCCAGTCGTATGCGAACGGTGAGACGCCCTGCATCGGGCGCTGGGCGGCGCTGCAGGCCGGCCTGCCCGTCGAAGTGCCTGGCATGCAGGTCGATCGGCGCTGCGGCGGCGGCCTGCAGGCGGTCATCACCGCGGCGATGATGGTGCAGACGGGCGCCGCCGACGTCGTGCTGGCCGGTGGCGTCGAGAGCATGAGCAACATCGAGTACTACACGATCGACATGCGCTGGGGCGCGCGCGCCGGCTCGGTGAAGCTGCACGATCGCCTGGAGCGTGGCCGCGAGCGTTCACAGCCGGCAGGACGCTTCGGCCACATTTCCGGCATGATCGAGACTGCCGAGAATCTCGCGCGCCAGCACGGCATCAGCCGCGAGGCCGCGGACGCCTGGGCCGTCCGCAGCCACCAGCGCGCGCGTGACGCCTGGGCCGCGGGACGGTTCGATGCCGAGGTCGTACCGGTATCGGTGCCGCAGAAAAAAGGCGCAGCGCTGGTGTTCGCGAATGACGAAGGCGTACGTGGCGATGCGAGCTGCGAGGGTCTCGCCGCGCTTCGCCCGCTGATGAAGGATGGTACCGTCACCGCAGGCAACTCGAGCCAGCAGAACGACGCCGCCGCCGCCTGCCTGGTGGTGGCCGAGGAGAAGCTCGCGGAACTGCGCCTCGCGCCCATGGGTTTCCTGGTCGACTGGGCGGCGGCTGGCTGCGAACCGGCGACCATGGGTTACGGGCC
The DNA here is from genome assembly GCA_018059685.1 of Steroidobacteraceae bacterium. GTDB lineage: Bacteria > Pseudomonadota > Gammaproteobacteria > Steroidobacterales > Steroidobacteraceae > RPQJ01. The sequence continues at coordinate 1,711 of JAGOXN010000173.1, forward strand.
CGTGCCCGCCGTGGCCCGGATCTTCCGCAGGACCGGACTGTCGTTCGATCAGATGGATCTCGTGGAGGTCAACGAGGCCTTCGCATGCCAGGTCCTGGCCGTGCTCGAGGGGTGGGGCTGGAACGATCCGGATCGGATCAACGTCAACGGCTCGGGGATTTCGCTCGGCCATCCCATCGGCGCGACCGGCGTGCGCATCCTCGCCACGCTGCTGCACGAGCTCGAACGCCGCGGCGGGCGCTACGGTCTCGAGACCCTGTGCGTCGGCGGCGGACAGGGTCTCGCCGCAATCTTCGAGCGGGCGACTTGATCATCCACCGATCGCATCCGCGTCCAGAATACGCATCGCCAATGCCGGGGTCCGGGACATGAGCCATGACGCTGCATCGCAGGAGATCGTCGCCAGGCTGACCGCTCCGGGTGCGCCGTTCGAAATGGAGACCATAGAGGTAAAGGGAACACCCTGCCGGGTCTTCAAGACCTATCCACGAACGCTCGCCGAACTCTACGGCCTGGCGCATCGCCATGCCGACCGGGTGCTGACCGTTGAACGCGGCAGACAAACGACCTTCCGGGAGGCGTTCCAGAAATCCGGCCGGCTGGCGCAGGGACTCGCGGCCCAGTTTGGCGTAACGAAGGGCCAGCGGGTCGCGATCGTCATGCAGAACTCCACGGAGTGGATGCTCGCCTTCATGGCCGTGACGTCCCTTGGGGCGGTGGCGGTTCTGGTCAACAGTCGCGGCGCGCCGATCGAACTGGAACGCGCGCTTCAGGACACGGATTGCAGCCTCGTCATCGCGGACGAAGCCCGCATTCGCCGCCTCGACGAGGCGGCCGGCGCGAGCCGGCGACTGCCACGCATCGTGTTCACCGACGACCACAGCCTGATTCGCAGGGACACCGACCGCTCGCTCGACTCGCTCCTCGCGGGCTGGGAAGGCATGGCCGCACTGGAGTGCGCGGCCGTGGAGCCGGAGGAACAGGCGATCATGATGTTCACCAGCGGCACGACCGGTTCGCCAAAGGGAGCAGTCCTGAGCCAACGGAGCGTGATGGTGGGGTTGAGCATTTCGGCGTTCGGCGCAGCCGTGTCTGGAGCCAGGTTTGCGGCCAGGCTCGGTCCAGACATGGCCCGGATGCTCGCAGCCATGCAGCCTGCCTCGCTTCTCGCCGCTCCCCTGTTCCATGTCTCGGGCTGCCACAATGTGTTCCTGAGCGCCCTCGCGAACGGCGGCAAGATCGTCGTCCTGTCGCGATGGCGACCGGACGAAGTGTTGAGGCTGATTGCAGAGGAACGCATACAGCAGGTCGCATGCGTCCCGACCATGCTCTGGGACCTGTTGCGGCACCCCGAATTCGGGCGACACGATCTTTCCTCTCTGGCCGTCATCGGAGGCGGCGGCGCCCAGTTCCCGGGATATCTGCTGCGCGAGGCAACCCGCTTGCTGCCCGGCACCGTCTTTGCGGTGGGCTACGGATTGACCGAAACCAATGGCTCGGTGGCCATTGCGAGCGGTGAGGACTTTCTGGCACGGCCCGATGCCGTTGGAACGATCTCACCGCTCGCCGACATCAGGCTCGTCGACGACGGTGGCGAGGACGTGGTCACGGGTGAGCGCGGCGAGATCGTCGCGCGCGGCGCAATGCTCATGGAAGGCTACTTCGGCCAGGCCGCCGACTCGGCGGTCACATTCCGGAACGGCTGGATGCATACCGGCGACATCGGTGTATTCGACGAGCAGCAGCGCCTGTACATCGTCGATCGCAAGAAGCACATGATCATCAGCGGCGGCGAGAACATCTACTGCGCGGAGGTCGAGTCGGCGCTGAGCGATCATGCCGACGTGCGCGAGGTCGTCGCCGTGGGTGTTCCTGACCCACGACTGGGTGAGAAGCTGGTGGTCATGATTGTGCCCCAGCCGGACCGTTCACCAGGTGCAGACGAGCTGCGTGCTCATGCGATGCGGCGCCTGGCCGACTACAAGGTTCCCCACGCATTTCTCTTCAGGGCCGGCATCCTGCCCCGCACTCATACGGACAAGATCGATCGCGTCAGTGTCGCGCGGGAGATCGTGACTCAGCTGCGCAGCATGAGTGTCGTGCAGGAGTGAAGACACCTCGGTGGCGCGGAGCGGCCGCATGTTCCAGCACGGCACTCGGAGGCTTGCCGGCACGCCATGGCAGTCGTAGTCCGGTCAGACGATGCGCCGGCGGGACCCCCCTTCCTAGCCTGCCCCACGCTGATGCCGCGCAGACATTCGCTCGAGTGGAGGGGCCCGAACATGCCAGACATGAACGACTACCACGGTGAGTTCAAGCCTGACTTCAAGTTCGCCGATCTGTCCAAGGAAGCGCTCGTCAAACTCATCGAGACCTACCAGAGAATCTTCCAGGGCCTGTGTGTCGTGTCCGTGCAGGTGGCGCAGGAGCAACGGGGCAAGGACGCCGGACAGCAGCAGTTCAACGAGATCTACGCGCGCACCATGACGCGCTTCGCCATTCCCCTGATCCGCCAGGCTCTCGACATCCACGACGATGACGTCATCTCCATGTTCAAGTACTTCCAGGTCGCGCCCGATGGTTGTCGTGGCGGCGGGATGTACGACTTCGACTTTGCGGTGACGAACAGCAATGACGTCAGCTACACCGGCAAGTATTGCCAGAACGCGAGCTTCTATGAGAAGCACGGCGATACCGACGGCCTGAACAGGCTCTGTGCGATGGGACCAGGCAGTTTCGAACACAGTGCCTACGAGGCGATCTGCGCCGCGTTCAACCCGAACATGAAGATGGAATGGCCCGTGCTGCCACCCCGAGCCGACAGGAGCGCGCCATTCTGCCGCTGGCGATTCTGGATCGATGAGCGTGACCGGTCCGGAGGCCCGGCATGAGCTGTCCCGGTATCGCCGGCAGGGTCGCGATCGTCACGGGCGCGGGCGGTGGAATCGGTCTCGGCTACGCAAAGGAACTGGCCAAGGCCGGTGCGAAGGTCGTCGTGGCCGAGATCCATGCCGACCGGGGCGAGGCTGCGGCCGCCGCAATCCGCGCCACGAGCGGCGAGGCCACATTCGTGCGCGTGGACGTGGGCTCCGAGGAATCCACCCGGGCGATGGCCGCTCGTACCTGCGAGCTCTACGGCGGCATCGATTTCCTGGTGAACAATGCCGCGATGTTCGGTGAAATGAAGCAGGCCCCGTTGCTCGAGGTGGAGTGGCGCTACTACCAGGAATTCATGAACGTGAACCTGAACGGCGCCCTGCTCTGCGCGCGGGCCTGCGTGCCGTCCATGCGCATGCGGGGCGGCGGGGCCATCGTGAACCAGTCTTCCACGGCGGCCTGGATGGGTGTCGGCTACTACGGCCTCGCCAAGCTGGCGATCAACGGTCTCACGCATTGCCTGGCACGGGAACTCGGGCCTGCGAAGATCCGCGTGAACGCGATCGCACCGGGACCGACCGACACTGAAGCGCTCGCAAGACAGGTGCCGGCTGCATACGTCGGGCAGATGGTTGCGCAGCTGCCGCTGTCGCGACTCGGTACGCCGCACGACATGGCCCAGGCGTGCCTGTTTCTGCTCTCCGATTCCGCCGCCTGGATCACGGGTCATATCCTCGCCGTGGACGGCGGGCAGATCACGCGCTGCTGAGCGCCGCCATGCCCCTTCCCGATCTCGCCCCCGAAACCCGGCATCTGGTCGATGGCCGGCTCGTGGAGTCGGTCTCCGGCGCGCGCTTCGCGAACGTCAATCCAGCCACTGAAGAGGTGCTCGGTACCGCGGCCGACGGCGCGACCGAGGATCTGCAGGCGGCGATTGCGGCGGCGCGTCGCGCCTTCGACGCAACGAACTGGGCGACCGATCACGCGCGGCGCGCACGCTGCCTGCGCCAGCTGCAGGCCGGGCTGCTCGCCGAAAAGGAGCAGCTTCGCGCGATCGTCGTGCGCGAGGCCGGTGCTCCGGTCGCGCTCACCTCCTTCATGCACGTGGACGCCGCGATCGAGATGCTGGCCTACTGGGCGCACAAGGCCGAGAGCACCGTCTATGAGCAGCCGATGGCGGACGTGCTCTTTCTCGGCCGGCCGCAGCGACGCATCCTGCGCCGCGAGGCGATGGGCGTGGTCGGCGCGATCACGCCCTGGAACGTGCCGCTGCTGCTCAACCTGACCAAGATCGGCGCGGCCCTCGCCGCCGGCTGCACCGTGGTGCTGAAGCCCTCCCCCGACACGCCCTGGTCGGCGACGCATCTGGGCCGGGTCGCAAC
>JAGOXN010000172.1 GCA_018059685.1 Steroidobacteraceae bacterium
TGCGTGCGGTCCGTGGTGGCGCACTCCTGTCAGAAGGGACGCTGCTGCTCCTCAACCTGCGCTCGGACGAGCCGGCGCGGCCGGTCGTGGACGAAGCCGCGGGCCTCGTGGTCATCGAGCTGGCGCGCCGCCTCCGGCCGCGCTTCCAGCTCGCGCTGCTCGGCTGGTTCCGCGGCGAGCAGCTCGGGATGAACCTCGAGACCCTGTCGGATATCGCGGGTCAGTTCGAAGCGTCGGCCACCAGCCAGCCGCTGTTCCAGCTGTGGTGGGTCGTCGGGGCGGTGCTCGAGGCCCTGCAGGAGGGCGGCATCGAGGGCAACGTGTCATTGAAGCGGCTGCTCGGCCAGGTCGACCGAGAGCTGCGGCGGCTCCACGAGCAGGGCGAGGCACGCTACGCCGAATCGCCGCCGATCGAGCTCCTGAACAACCTGCTCTTCTACGTGGCACGGTCGACCACGCCCGGCTCGCGGGTGACCGGCGTGCGCCGATCGTTCCGGCTCGACGAGGTCCTGCCGGTCGACCAGCAGGTGGACGAGGCGCGCGAGACCCTGTCTGCACCGAGCGTGCGCCTCATGAAGACCGTCGCGGCCGCGATCCGCGAGGACCTCACGCGCGTCAAGGACGTGCTCGACATCTTCGTGCGCAAGGGCGCATCGCAGGTGGAGGAACTGCTGCCGCAGCTCGAGCTGCTGCGCAAGATCAGCGACACGCTCGGTGTGCTCGGCCTCGGTGCGCTGCGCGACCGGGTCCAGGGCGAGATCGAATCCCTGCACCGGATCGTCGAGCATCACCTTCCGCCCGACGATTCCGCACTGCTCGGCATCGCCGCGGCCCTGATCGAAGTGGAGGATGGCCTCGATTCGCAGCTCATCCGGCTGATCCTGCCGGACGCCACGCATGCCTCGGCCGTAGTCGAGCCGACGGACGAGGAATTCCGCCACGTGCAGGAGGCGGTGCTGCGCGAGTGCATCGTCAACATGGCCCGCATCAAGGAGGGGATCGCCCATGCGCTCGGGGCGCCGGCGGAAGCCCAGGCGCTCGACCAGGTCCCGCAGCTGGTGCGCGGCATCACGGCGGGGCTCCTGATGCTCGGACGGCAGCGCGCCGTCGAGATCATGGAGGGGCTCGGCCGTGCGCTCGGCAGCATCGTCCGGCCGGACTCGGATGCCCTCGCTACGGCGCGCCTCGACCGGCTCGCGGATGCGATCGTCTCGGTCGAGGTCTACATGGAGTCGCTGCAGGCCGGGCGACCGGATCCCTGGCACCTGCTCGACAACGCGGAGGCGTGCCTCGCGGAACTCGGGGCGGCGGGAGCCAAGGTCGTGACGCTCGTGCCCGCGCGGCCGGGTGGGCCGCCGCCCGCAGCGGTTGCGCCGGCCGAACCGGTCGCGGTTGCGCCCGTGGAGCCCACGGTGGCGATCCGCACGCTCGTGCCGCCGCCGCCGGCGCCGGCCGCCGCCCCACCACCGGCCGCGCCGGAGCCTGTCATCGTCGACGCCGAATTCCTCGCGATCTTCGTCGAGGAAGCCCGCGAGAACATCGCACATCTGGAGGAGAGTTTCCCGCTCTGGGAGCGCAATCCGCTCGATGCGCAGGCGCTGGCCGACGTGCGCCGCATCTTCCACACGCTGAAGGGCAGCGGCCGCATGGTCGGCGCACGTCGTCTCGGTGAATTTGCCTGGAGCATCGAGAGCCTGCTGAACCGCGTGATCAGCCAGACGCTGCCTCGATCGGCAGAAGTCGTCGCGATCGTTCGCGACGCGCTTGCCGCCATGCCGCGGCTCGTCGATGAGCTCGAGCAGCACGCGGCGCCGGTGCTCGACATTGCCGGCATCACGGCGCGCGCCGACGCCTTGTCGGGCCGTGAATCGCCGCCGGCCGTAGCGCCGGCCTTGGCACCCGTGCCGCCGGCCGAACCGGTGGCGGCCGAAGAGGCTGCCGCGCCGGAGGAGACCGGGGAGGTCATGCCCGAGCCCGTTGCCGCCGCAATGGACCCGGTGCTGCAGGACATTTTCCGCAAGGAGGCCGCGAGCCACGTCGCCGTGCTGCGGCACTTCCTCGAGCGTTGCGGCGAGTCCTTCGCGCCGTACCTGGTCACGGAGGCCCTCTATCGCGCCTGCCACACGCTGAGCGGCATCGCGAAGACAGCCGGGGTGCGCCAGGGCATCAAGGTTGCCGAGCCGATGGAGCGCTACGTCCGCAAGCTGCACGACAACGGCCATGGCCTGCCGGCCGAGGGTGTTGCTCTGCTGCGCGACACGGTGCAGGGCCTCGAGAACGTGGTCGCGCACGTCGAGGAGGACAGCGGATTCTTCCCTGACCATGACCGGCTGGTCGCCGGCTGGCACGCCATCGAGCGATTGCTCGATGCGGAGCTCGCACGCCTCACCGAGGCAGCGGAGCGTACGGTCGGCGAGGCCTGGTCCCCCGCGCCCGCCGAACCGTCGACGGAACCGGTCTTTGCCGAGGACCTGACGCAGCCGACGCTCACGGGCGTCGAAGCGTTCGAGCCGCTTTCAGAGGTGGACCGCGACCTCACGTCACCGCGCGTGCCGCTGCCGGAGCTCGCTGTGGAATCGCGGCGGCAGGAGGCGGAGCCCGCCGTTCCTGCGGCGACGCCGGAGCCGTTTCACGAGGTGCCGGTACCCGGGCCGGGACCGGCCGAGCCGGAGTTCGACGTCGACATCGCGGCGATTTTCAGCGAGGAAGCGACGGAGCTGCTCGAACAGGCTGATGCTGCGCTCTCGAACTGGAGATTCGACCGCTCCGATCGCAGGCAGATCACGGAACTCAAGCGCCTGCTCCACACGCTCAAGGGCGGATCGCGCATGGCGGGCATCCGCGCCATGGGCGACCTGAGCCACGAGATCGAGTCGTTCCTCGCGTCGCTCGAGGCGGGGGCGATCGCTTCCGACGATGCGGCCGTCACGGTACTGCAGGCGTCGGTGGACGAGCTGCATCGCATGCGGGATGCGGCCAATGCAGGTCAGCCCATCGCACAGGCGCGCGACCTGATCGCGCGCGTGCACGGTGTGGCGGCAGCTTCGGTTGCGGTACCGACTCCGGTCGAGCAGCCGGCCGAGCCCGCGATCGCAGCCGGGCCCGGGGAGCCGGCCGAGGAATGGCCGGTCGCGCAGGTTCCGACCGGCGAGGTGCCGGCGGTCGAAGGGCACGGCACGCAGGGGTTGCCCGTCGAGGAGCAGTACGTCGATGTGCCCGTCGCCTCGCAGCCCACCGTCGAGGAGTCCGTTGCCGCGACGCCCGTCGGTGAGGAACCCGTCGTCGAGGAACCCATCGCCGCGACGCCCGTGGTCGAGGTCGTCGCAGAACCGTCGGTGGAGGCGCCCGCGTTCGCTGCACCTCTCGAGGCTGCGCATGTGGTCCCGGTCGAGCGTCCGGTCGAGGAATACGCCGAGTCGCCCGCCTGGGCGGCCGCCACCCTCGCGCCGCCCGTGCTGCCCGGCCGCGAGCCGGCGGCGCCCGCCGAGCGGCAGGAACTCGCGCGCGTCAATGCGGAGCTCCTCGACGAGCTGCTCAACAATGCCGGCGAAGTGAGCATCTTCCGCGCGCGCGTCGAGCAGCAGATGACCTCGATCGAGTTCAATCTCGCCGAGCTCGATCGCACGGTGACGCGACTGCGCGAACAGCTGCGCAAGCTCGAGCTCGAGACGGAGGCGCAGATCCTCTTCAGGCACCAGGGCGACGCCAAGGGCCGGCCCGACTTCGACCCGCTCGAGCTCGACCGCTATTCGACGATCCAGCAGCTGTCGCGCGCGCTCGCGGAATCCGTGAGCGACGTGGCGAGCATCGAGGGCCTGCTCGAGAACCTGAATCGCGACGGCCAGAACCTGCTGCAGCAGCAGGGTCGGGTGGTCGCCGAACTGCAGAACGGCCTCATGCGTACGCGCATGGTGCCGTTCCAGCGCCACGTGCAGCGGCTGACGCGCCTCGTGCGCCAGGCGGCGCAGGAGGCCGACAAGAAGGTCGAGCTGGTCATCGAGGGCGGCTCCGGCGAGCTCGATCGACAGGTGCTCGAACGCATGCTGCCGCCGTTCGAGCACATGCTGCGCAACGCCGTCGTGCACGGCATCGAGAAGCCGCAGGAGCGGCTGGCGCAGGGCAAGCCCGAGACCGGCACGATCACGGTGCGTCTCGAGCGCGAGGGCTCGGAGGTCGTGATCACGGTCGCCGACGACGGGGCTGGCCTCAACGTCGCCGCGATCCGCACCAAGGCGCGCCAGATGGGGCTGCTGCGCCCGGACCAGGACATCACCGACGAGGAAGCGCTGCAGCTGGTCCTCGAGCCCGGCTTCAGCACGGCCGACCGTCTCACGCAGCAGGCGGGACGCGGTGTCGGCATGGACGTCGTCGCGACCGAGGTGAAGAAGCTCGGCGGCGGGCTGTTCATCGAGTCGACGCCCGGCGTCGGGGCGCGCTTCGCGATCCGCCTGCCGTTCACGCTCGCCATCACCCAGGCGCTGATCGTGCGCGTGCACGACGAGCTGTACGCGCTGCCGGTCGCGACGGTCGAGGGGCTCGCGCGCGTGTCCCGCTCGGACGTGCAGACACACCTCGCCGAGGAAAATCCGTCCTTCGAGTACGGCGGCCACACCTACCGCTTCCAGCATCTCGGCAGCTTCCTCGGCAGCGGGCCGTCGAACCTCCCCGAGGCGGACGTCGCGGTTCCCGTGATCCTGGTGCGGGCGGGCGAGCATTCGGCCGCGCTCGTCACCGATGAGCTGGTCGGCAGCCGCGAAATCGTGGTCAAGTCGGTCGGTCCGCAGATCGCCGCCGTGCGGGGCATCTCCGGCGCGACGATCCTCGGCGACGGCCGCATCGTGATCATCCTCGACATGGGTGCGCTCGTGCGCTCGGAGTGGCGTGGCCGCTCGATCACCGGGACGGCGCGGCCGGCGCGCGACGACCGCATCTTCGCACTGGTGGTCGACGACTCGATCACCGTGCGTCGCGTCACGCAGCGGCTGCTCGAGCGCAATGGCATGCGGGTGATGACCGCCAAGGACGGCGTGGATGCCATGGCGCTGCTGCAGGAGCACGTGCCGGACGTGATCCTGCTCGACATCGAGATGCCGCGCATGGACGGCTACGAAGTGGCGTCCCACGTGCGCAACGACCCCAAGCTCGCCGACGTGCCGATCATCATGATCACCTCGCGCGTGGGCGAGAAGCACCGCGCGCGGGCGATCGAACTCGGCGTCGACGACTACCTCGGCAAGCCGTACCAGGAAAGCCAGCTGCTCGATGCGATCGAGCCGCTCGTCATGGCGCGGCGCCGCCAGGCACCGTGAGGATGGGCAATCGATGAGCGGCGGACCCGACGAGATCTACTGTCTGCTCGTGCCCCTCGCCGAGGAGCGCCTGCTGGTGCCGCGCTCGTGCGTGACCGAGGTCATCAACTACCAGGCGCCGACCCCGATGGAGGAAGCGCCGCCCTGGTACCTCGGCACGATCGCCTGGGGTGGCCGGCGCGTGCCGCTCGTGTCGTTCGAGGCCGCCTGCGGACGCAATCCACCGCGCACCAGCGGCCGTACGCGCATCGTCGTCATGCAGGGCATCACGGACGGCGCGCCGGGCGGGCACTTTGCCTTGCCCACGCAGGGTTTCCCGCAGCTCGTGCGGGTGAGTGCCGACGTCATTCACGCGGACGACTCGCGCGTCTTCGGCGAGCGACAGCCGGTCCTGTGCCAGGTGCGCATGATGAACGAGTACCCGCTGCTGCCCGACCTCGAGCGGCTCGAGCGAATGATCGGCGAGGAAACCCGCGCCGCCTGAGTAACCGTCTACTGCAGGTCGCCCCAGAGCGCCTGCAGGACGGCGAGTGCGGCGATGCCCGCGGTCTCGGTCCTGAGCACACGCGGCCCGAGGCAGACGGGCGCGAAGCCCGCCCGCACGGCGGCCTCGACCTCGGTATCCTCGAAACCGCCCTCGGGTCCGATCAGGAGCTCGAT
>JAGOXN010000174.1 GCA_018059685.1 Steroidobacteraceae bacterium
GGGCGACCGCGTGGGCTTCGAACGTCCGGGAGCGCAATCCCGTGCTCACGCGCACGGATTTTTTCCGTTCGTTCCCAATGAAGTCCGAGGCGACACGGACGCGCGTCGCGGGCGCACTCGCTCGGCTCGGGTTCTGAATCCCGGCCGCTCGTCCTGGGCCTCGACCACCTTGACAGGCGCCGGCAGTGCTCCTCAACCCTGCTCCGCCGCCCGGCGCAGCTCGGCGATGTCGAGCTTCACCATCGTCATCATCGCCTGCATGACGCGCCCGGACCTGGCCGTGTCCGGCCCCGAGGTCAGTTCCGCGAGCACGGTTGGCACGACCTGCCACGACAGGCCGTACCTGTCCTTGAGCCAGCCGCATTGCTGCGGAATGCCGCCCTCGAGGAGCCGCTCCCAGAAGTAATCCACCTCAGGCTGGGTCGCGCAGTTGACGACCAGGGAGATTGCCTCTGTGAACCTGAAGTGCGGCCCGCCGTTCAGCGCGACGAACTCCTGTCCCTCGAGTTCGAAGTCGACGGTCATGGCCGTGCCTTTGGGGCCGGGCCCCGCCTCCCCGTAGCGAGCGACGGCCTTGATGCTCGAGTCCTTGAAGATCGATGTGTAGAACCGCGCCGCCTCCTCGGCCTGATGGTCGAACCAGAGGAAGGGTGTGATGCGTTGCCTGATCACTGGTTGCTCCGGTTGCGTCGTCCGTCAGCCCGGATGATGGTCGAGGTGTCCCTGCCTCACTTCGGCCCGCGCAAGCGCTGCACGAACCACCAGAGGTGCCCTTCGGGATCGACGGCACCATAGGCACGATCGGCCCAGTATTCCTCGCCGTAATCGTGCACCGAGGGTTCGTCGACGATGCTGGCGCCGGCGGCGCGAGCCTGGGCGCAGTGAGCGTCCACGTCGTCAACGAAGACCATGAGGCCCTGCGTGTTGCACGCGGCGCTCGCGGGACTGCGCATGTCCACGCCCCAGCGTGACGCGGACCCGGTCCGTTCGCCACCGACCATGATCAGCCCCTCTCCGTAGGTGAGTTCGCTGTGCTCGATTCGGCCGCCTTCACCCTCGACCTTGAGGCGAACCTCGAAGCCGAAGGCCCGGCACAACCAGTCGATCATCGCCGCCGGATCGCGGCAGTAGACGCTCGAGGACATGCGCGGCCACCCGGACGGCGTCGCTTTCATGACGACCCCCTGCGTTATTCGCGATCGTTCGCCCCTGTCGTCGAGCGCAGTCCCTCAGGGCCACCCGGCGCCAGCGGCCTCCACCTCCGCGCACAGGACGTGCCCCTGCCGGCTGGTCGCGACCAACGCGGCCGTCGAGGACGGCGCGGTCATCATGAAGAGCGTCCGCCGCCCGGGCCCGCCGAGCATGCATGCGTAGCACGGCTGGTCGGTCTGCACGGTCGCCATGATTTCGCCGCCGGGTGCCACGAGCACGCATTCCGGTGCCAGGGCGTTCGCGACCCAGACGTGGCCATTGGCGTCCAGGCAGATGCCGTCCGGGGCCCGCGTCCCGAGCTGGGCCCACACGCGCCGACCCGACAGCGTGCCGTCCGCAGCGATGTCGAACGCCGAGAGACGCATCGCGAGCGTCTCGGCGAGAATCAACGTCCGCCCGTCCGGCGTGATGACGCCGCCGTTCGGAAAATGCAGGTCCGCTGCGCCGACATGCACCCGTCCATCCGGATCCACGCGCGCGAGCCGGGCCGTGGCGTGATCCGCGAACACCTCCGCGACGCTCCGCGAGGCGAGCGCCGCGTCGAGCGCAAAGCCGAAATTGCCGACATAGGCGCGCCCGAGTCGGTCCACGACCATGTCATTGGCGTGATATGCCGCGACGGGGGACAGGTCTGCGTGCACCTTGATGCCTTCGGAATCGACGCGCAGCAGTTGCCGGCGCTTCATGGCGACCACGAGCAGCCGCCCGTCCGGCAGCCAGCCGAGGCCCGAGGGCTGATCGTCGATCTCGATTTCCGTGCGGACCGCGCCTGCGGCATCCATCGACTTGACCGCATGGTCATAGAAGTCGCTGAACCACAGTCGACCCGCGTGCCAGCGCGGTCCCTCGCCGAAGGTCAGACCCTCCGCGAGCACCGTCGCCGTCGCCATGGTTGCGGTCGTCATGCGCTTGCTCCTCACTCTTCGATCCGCGCGGCCCGCTCAGCGTGCAGACGCCACGACGAGTGCGGGGTCGATCTCCGCGGCCCACGCGAGCAAACCACCCTCGAGATTACACGCATTGCCGACGCCGGCGCTCGCCGCGATCCCGCACGCAGTCATGCTGCGCGCACCGCTGCGGCAGACGAAGACCGGCGTCGCCTGCGCCGGAATCTCGCCGAGACGGCCGCGGAGCTCGGCGAGCGGGATGTTCAACGATCCCACGAGACGGCCAGCGGCGAATTCCCGCGGCTCGCGCACGTCGACGACGAGGATCGGACGCCTTTCGGCCGGGTCGCTCTCTCGGTCCAGCATGACCCGAAGCTGACCCGGTGCAATCCGCCGCACCTGCGCCGTCGTCGCCGCGTCACAGGCCTGCGGTGGATCCCGCGGTTCGGTGATCGTCGGGCGATCACCGCATACCGCGCAGCCGGGACGTCGCGCGAAGGCGAACTCGCGGAACTGCATCTCGAGCGCGTCGTAGACCAGCAGGCGACCGGCCAGGGGCTCGCCGATGCCGACGACGAGCTTGATCGCCTCCGTCGCCTGGATCGCGCCGAGCACGCCGGGCAGCACTCCCAGCACACCGGCGTCCGCGCAATTCGGCACGAGACCCTCGGGCACGTCCGCGTACAGGCAGCGATAGCAGGGTCCGCGCCCGGGCAGGTAGGTCATCACCTGTCCCTCGAAGCGATGGATCGCGGCCGAGACGAGTGGCTTGCCGAGGATCACGCAGGCGTCGTTGACGAGGTAACGGGTGGCAAGGCGATCCGTGCCATCGAGCACGAGGTCGTAGCCGCCGAGAATCCCGCGCACGTTCGCCGCGCGCAGCTCGACCTCATGCGCGACGACTTCGATCCCCGGATTGAGGGCGAGCAGTCGCTCGCGTGCCGCCGCGGCCTTGGGCCGCTCGACGCTGCCGCTGTCGAACAGCACCTGCCGCTGCAGGTTCGAGACGTCGACCCGGTCGCAGTCGACGATGCCGAGCGTACCGACGCCCGAGGCCGCCAGGTACAGCGCCGAAGGCGACCCGAGGCCCCCGGCGCCGATGACGAGCACGCGCGCGCGCTTGAGCTTCTCCTGCCCCGCGACGCCGATCTCCTCGAGGGTCAGGTGACGCTGGTAGCGCGCGCGCTCGGCCGCGGAGAGCGCCATCTCTAGCCACCGCTCAAGGCGCAGATGAGGTGCAGCGTGTCGCCCGGGCGCACGCCGACCCCGAGCGACTCGACCGCCTTCGTGTTCACGTAGAGCCGGATGTGCGTGCGGACGCGATCCTGCTCGTCGATCATGCGGAATCGCATGCCCGGATACCGCCGATCGAGGTTCGCCAGCACGTCGCCGACCGTGGCGCCTTCGCCCGCCACGATTGCGCAGCCGTCCGTGTAGGAACGCAACGGACTCGCGACCCGGACGCTGCAGGACATCGCGGCCTCGCCTGTTCAGGTCGCGTGAGTGACCGAGAAGATGTGCGGCAGATGGCGCGCAATGCAGCGCCACGACTCGCCTTCGTTGGCGCTGGCCCACACTTCGCCGCCGGTCGTGCCGAAATAGAGCCCGAGGCGCTCGTTCGCGTCCGAGCACATCGCCTGCCGCAGCACCGTGAACCAGCCTTGCGACTCCGGCAGTCCGCGATCGAGGCGCTGCCAGGACCTGCCCGCGTTTCGCGTGTGGTACACCGCAGGCCTGCCGCCGACGGAGGTGCGCGGCCACACGGTCGTGCCGTCCATCGGGAAGACCCAGGCCTGGTCGGGATCCCCGGGGTGCAGCACGACCGGGAAGCCGATGTCGCCGATCCTGCGCGGCATCGCATTACCGACCCGCACCCAGCGCGTGTCTGGACGGTCGATGCGATAGATTCCGCAGTGATTCTGCTGGTAGAGGCGATCCGGGTTCCGGGGATGCATCGCGACGCAGTGCGGGTCGTGTCCGTACTCGGGGTCCGGCTCGGGGTTGAAGTCCGCAGCGCAACCCCTGTTGAGCGGCTTCCAGTCCCGGCCCGCATCAGTCGACTCGAAGACGCCGCCGCTCGAGACGCCGAGGTACAGGTGCCTCGAGTCGCGCGGGTCGACCAGCACGGAGTGCAACAGCTGACCGATCGGCGACCCCTGGCCGGTGACCCAGACCGGCAGCATCGGGTGATCGTTGAAGCCCTGCACGGGTTCCCACCGTTCACCGTGGTCCTCTGAACGGAATAGCCCGGCGGGCGACGTCCCCGCATACCACGAACCGCGTTCGCTCGCGTGTCCGGCGCTGAGCCAGAACACCGCGTCGACCGCCTTGCCGTTCTCCCCCTCGGCAGCCTTGCGGAACGCAGGTGGCTGCGACGCCTCCTGCCACTTGCGTCCGCCATCGGTCGAACGGAACACCGTGGGCCCGAGATGGCCGGTCTTCGCAGCCATCAAGACGACCCTGGGCTCGCGCGGGTCCTGTACGACGTGGTGGATGATGTGCCCGAGGAACTGCGGTCCCGCGAGTTTCCAGTTTCTGCGCCGGGCATCCGCGCGCAGCGTGAATGCCCCTTTGCGGGTTCCGACCCAGAGTGTGCTGGCCATGGAAGCCAAGCTTGCGCCTCTCATGCGCGGTGTCAACGTTGCACGCACAGGCGCGCCTTCTTGCGCTGCGAAACGCGCCTTGAGGTCGGTCGCGCCCTCAGCTGTGCACCGCCTCACAGATCACGCGCATGCTCGCCGCAACGATTGTCTTGCCGCAGTGCGTGGCGTTATCTAGCCGCATGGCTTTCGTCATCGTATCCGCCAGGACGGCCACGATGTCCCGGCCGCGCACCATCGGCCTGCGTCCGCTGCTGCTCGGCGGTGGCGCCACTGCGCTCGCGCTGATGGCGGCCTGCGCCGGGGCTGGCTACCTCGCCGGACGAATGGACTTTGCTGGCGCCCGTGCCGTTCCTGGGGAAACGACTCTGACGGCGCCGCTCGACCGCGCCGGCCGTCGCGTTCTCGTCGAGCGCGTAGGTTCGCTCGCGGGTCGCGTGTCGCGCGTCGAGAGCGAGGCGGCGGCATTGGCGAAGCGGCTGGGATTGCCTGCCGCGAACCCGGAATCGACGTCCGATGAACCGAGCGGTGGGCCCCTGGTACCCCTTGGGGCGACTGCAGCCGTTCCGCCCCCGAGCGGTGCGCCCGGTCACGACGGCGGCACCGGGATCGCGCAGCTCGAGCACGACCTCGCACGACTGGAAACGGAACTGGCCGACATGAACGAGGCGGCAGCCGAGCACGACCTCGCCACGATGGCATTGCCGAACCGGCTGCCCGTGCTCGGCAGCAAGGTCACGTCCGGATTCGGAACCCGTCGCGACCCGTTCACCGGCCGCCTCGCGCGGCACACCGGCCTCGACATTCCCGCGCCGCGCGGGACGCCGATTCTAGCGAGCGGCGGCGGCCGCGTGCGCTCCGCGGGCTTCACCGGCGCCTATGGATACACGGTGATCATCGACCACGGCGACGGCCTCGCGACTCTCTATGGTCACGCCGCAACGCTCCACGTGCGCGCGGGCGACATCGTCATGCCGCACCAGAAGATCGCGACCGTAGGCTCCACGGGTCGCTCGACCGGCGCCCACCTGCATTTCGAGGTGATCCGCAACGGGCGGCGCGTCGCTCCCGAGCAGTACCTCGCGGGCGTGCTCGTCCGACGGCGTCCGACGTGAATCGAATGACGGTCGCGTCCACCCGCATGCTGGCATCGGGCCGGCTGGAGTTCTCGTCCGATCAACGGCTCCGCGTCGCGTTGAGATTCGCCACGCTCGCCGCGCTGATC
>JAGOXN010000175.1 GCA_018059685.1 Steroidobacteraceae bacterium
CTCGTCATCCCCGCCTGCAACGCATTCAAGCTGCCGGACTCCATCACCGACGAGGTGGCCTCGATCCTCGACCCCTTCGGCAACGCCACGCACACGGCGCTGTCCTTCAATCTCGTCGGCGAGGACGTGCTCATCACCGGAGCCGGCCCGATCGGCATCATGGCGACGGCGATCGCCCGCTTCGTGGGCGCACGGCACGTCGTCGTCACAGACGTGAACGACTACCGGCTCGGACTCGCGACGAAGATGGGCGCCTCGCGGGCCATCAACGTGAGCCGCGAGTCGCTCGACGACACGATGCAGGCGCTCGGCATGGTGGAGGGCTTCGACGTCGGCCTCGAGATGTCGGGCAACCCCTCTGCGTTCCGCGATCTCCTGCGGACCATGCACCACGGCGGCAACGTCGCGCTCCTCGGCATTCCCCCCGACGACACCGCCATCGACTGGAACGAGGTCATCTTCAAGGGCCTCATGATCAAGGGCGTCTACGGCCGCGAGATGTTCGAGACGTGGTACAAGATGGCGGCGATGCTGCAAAGCGGGCTCGACGTCACGCCGATCATCACCCACAGGCTGCCGGTGGACGATTACCGCGAGGGCTTCGAGATCATGCGCAGCGGGCAGTCGGGGAAGGTCATCCTCGACTGGGCGGCCTGAGCTGCCGGTTCGCGCCACCGATACGCGCCCGGGCCGGCGTGACCACGCCGGCGTGGCCGGGTCGACTCACTCGACCGAGCAGGCGATGCAATAGGCGTAGAGGCTGCGTGGATCGCTGAGCCGCGCGAGGCGCTGCGCCTCGGCGAGGAGCGGCTCGAGCGATGCGGGAACGCGCGGCAGCGCGCCGGCGGGCAGCAAAGGTGCGAGCATGCGGGCCGCCGCCGTACGGATGCGCAGTCCGAGCGCCTCGCCGATGCCGAGCTCCGCATCGAAATACTCGACCTCGTAGTCGTCACCGAGCTTAGCCAGCTCGGCCGCGAGGTCGATCGCGTCGCCGGAATCACCGAGCTGGTCCACGAGCCCGAGCCCGTGCGCGTCGGCGCCCGCCCAGACGCGCCCCTGCGCCGCCGCCTCGATCGCCGCCACGGGCTGCTTGCGAGCCTCCGCGACCCGGCCGACGAAGCGCCGGTACTCGTGGTCGATGCTCTGCTGCAGGATGTCCCGCGACGCCTCGCCGAGCGCGCGATCCGGACGGAACTCCCCCGACAACGCGGTGGTGCCGACGCCGTCGGTATGGACGCCGAACCTCTCGAGCGTACGCTGGAAGGTGGGAAACATCGCGAAGATGCCGATCGAGCCCGTGAGTGTTGCCGGGCTCGCGACGATGCGGTCCGCGTCCATCGCGATGTAATAGCCGCCGGAGGCCGCGAGGCTGCTCATCGAGGCGACGACCGGCTTGCCCGCCGCCCGCAGCGCCACCACCTCGCGCCGGATCACCTCGCTCGCGAAGGTGCTGCCGCCCGGGCTGTCGATCCTGAGCACCACCGCCTTGATCGCATCGTCGAAGCGCGCATCGCGCAACTGCGCCGTGAGCGTGTCGGAGCCGATCATGCCCGGGGGCTGCTCGCCCGGCACGATCTCGCCTGAGGCGACGATGACACCGATGGTGTTCGCCGACCGCGTCGCGAGCGCGCGTTGCGAGTGGACGTTGGCGAGGTAGGACGCATGATCCACGCCCACATACGAGTGAGCGTCCTCGTCCTTGCCGGTGATCTCGGCGATGCGGTCCTCGACCTCGTAGCGGCCCTTGAGCGAGGTGACGAGGCCGGCATCGAGCGCCATCCGCGCCGGATCGCCCTCCGCCTTGCGCAGTGCCGCCGCCGCGTCGTCCGCGTAGGCCTGCAGGCGCACGGGCTCGAAGCCACGGGCCGCGCCTACAGCGGTCTTGTACGTGGTCCAGAGGGTATTGAGCCAGACGAGGCTCTCCTCGCGCTCGGCCGGCGACATGTCGTTGCGGGTGAACATCTCGACCGCGGACTTGTATTCGCCGACGCGGAACACGTTCCAGTCGATGGCGAGCTTCTCGAGCGCGTCCTTCACGAACAGGCCGTAGTTGGCATAGCCGTCGATGTAGGCGATGCCCTGCGGATCGAGATAGATCTCGTCGGCGTGTGCCGCGAGGTAGTACTGGCCCTGGTCGTAGAAATCGCCGTACGCGATGACCGGCTTGCCCGCCTCGCGGAATCCGTCGATGGCGGCCGCGATCTCCTGCAGCTTCGGCAGGCCCGCGCCGCCCATGCCCCCGAGGTCGAGGTACAGGCTGCTGATGCGCTCGTCGTCGGCCGCCGAATCGATCGCATCCACGAGGTCGCGCAGGCGGGTCTGCGTCGGCTGCTGGCGCAGGGTCTCGGCGATGGCCCGTTCGAGCGGGTCGCCCGTCAGCTGCTCGACGATCGGCCCCTGCGGCGCGATCACCAGGGCGGCACGGTCGGGCACGAGGGGGATGGGGCGGGAGAACACCGCCCAAAGCGCGCCGAACAGCACCAGCAGCAGGATGAGGTGCAGGACCTTGCGCAGGCCGTCGAGGCCGCTCCAGATCCAGCCGAAGAACCGTCGCAGGGCGCGCGCCATCGGTCAGTCGGTGCCGCGCGGCGGGATCGATCCGCCGCGTGCGCACCGCGCTCCGTCAGACCTTTTCTTCGATGCGCGCCGCCTTGCCGGTGCGCTCGCGCAGGTAGTAGAGCTTCGCGCGGCGCACGTTGCCGCGGCGCTTCACCGTGATCGCGCCGAGCGCCGGGCTGTAGGTCTGGAACACGCGTTCCACGCCCTCGCCATGCGAGATCTTGCGCACCGTGAACGATGAATTGAGGCCGCGGTTGCTCTTCGCAATGACCACGCCCTCATAGGCCTGGACGCGCTCGCGCTCGCCCTCCTTCACCTTCACTTCGACGACGACCGTGTCGCCCGGGCCGAAGTCCGGCACTTCACGCGTCATGCGCTCGCTCTCGAGCGTGGCAATGATGTTGCTCATGTCTCACCTTCCCGCAATGACTGCATCCTCAAGATCCGTGTCGCGGCGCATCCTGCTCCGCCTGGTATTCCTCGAGGAGCCTGCGCTCCTCGACGCTCAATTCCCGCTCCTGCAGCAGGTCCGGTCGTCGCTGCCACGTTCGCCCGAGCGCCTGCTTGAGCCGCCAGCGGCCGATCGCCGCATGGTTGCCGCTGAGCAGCACCGCCGGGACGTCCCGGCCCTGCCAGACTTCAGGCCGCGTGTAGTGCGGCCAGTCGAGCAGCCCGTTCGCGAACGACTCCTGCTCGGCCGACTCGGCGCAACCGAGCGTTCCCGGCAGGAGCCGCGAGACCGCGTCGATCAGCATGAGCGCCGGCAGTTCACCGCCGCTCAGCACGAGGTCGCCCACCGACAGCGACTCGTCCGTGTACGCCTCGACGAATCGCTCGTCCACTCCTTCATACCGACCCGCGACCAGCACCAGCGCCGGCAGCCGGGCGAGGTCCGCAACCCGGCGCTGCGTCACCGGGGCCCCGTCCGCGGCCAGGCAGATCCGCCGGGCCGAGGGCGCGCGCTCCGACGCCTCCAGCATCGCGAGCCGCAAGGGCTCGGCCTTCAGCACCATGCCGGGCCCGCCCCCGTACGGCCGGTCGTCGACCGTCCGGTGCACGTCGGTGGCGAACTGCCGTGGATTCACGGTCGCCACGGAGAGCACGCCGCGTTCGATCGCCCGTCCGAGCACCCCGAAGCCGAGGGCCGGCTCGACGAACTCGGGAAACAACGTGACGACCACGATCTTCACGCCGCGCCCCTTGCCTTCAGTCGTCCGGATGCCAGTCCAGGGTCACCCGGCCCAATCCGAGATCGACACCGACCAGTCGTTGCGGCACCAGCGGCACCAGCCGCTCCCGGTCGCCCGCGAGCACCAGCACCGGATGCGCTGGCAGCTCGAGAATCTCCGCGACGCGCCCGAGTGCCTCACCGACCCGGTTGACCGCTTCGAGGCCGATCAGGTCGTGCCAGTAGTACTCGCCCGGCGCCGTCGGCGGCAGCTCGTCGCGAGCCACCTGCACTTCGGCACCCGTCAGTGCCTGCGCCTGCTCCCGGGTCGCGAACCCCTCGAGCAGGACCGCGACCCCGCGGCCAGCCCGCTTCCAGTCGACAACCCCGTGCCGTTCCAAGCGATCGCCACGCACCAGTGTCCAGCGGCCATACCGCGCAATGCCTTCGGGCGGATCGGTATAGGAGGTGACCTTCACCCAACCCTGCACACCGAAGGGCGCACCGACCCGTCCGAGCACCACGGCACGCTCGCCGCAGCCACGCGCGGGAGGCTTGCCGGCCTCCACGCGCCTCAGGCCGCCGCGGCGGCCTTCGTCTTGCGATACGACTTGAGCAGTTGCGTAACCCGCTCGGTCGGCTGCGCACCACGCGCGACCCAGTGGTCCACGCGATCGAGGTCGAGGCGCAGCGTCTCGCTGCCGCCGCGCGCAACGGGATTGAAGAACCCCACCTGCTCGAGCGTGCCGCCGACGCTGCGACGGCTGTCGGTCACGACCACGTGGTAGAAGGGCTCCTTCTTGCCGCCGCGGCGCATCAATCGGATCGTCACCATCGTCCAGGCCTGCCTCTGTTGGGGCGGTGGACCCGCATGGGTCCAGCCAAAAAAGAGCCGGGAACTATACCGAAAAGCCGAGGCAAAAGAAATGCTTGTAGGGCCTCAGGACAGGCCCGGAGGCAGTCGTCCGCCCATGGCCCGCATCATCCGCCCCAAGCCCCCCTTGCCCATGCCTTTCATCATTTTCTGCATCTGCAGGAAGCTCTTGAGCAGCCGGTTGACGTCCGCCACGTGCGTGCCGGAGCCCGTGGCGATGCGCCGCCGGCGCGAACCGTCGATCGTCTTCGGGAAGCGCCGTTCTCCCGCGGTCATCGAGCAGATGATCGCGATCTGGCGCCGCACCTCGCGCTCGTTGCCCTGTGGCAGGGCGCCTGCCTTCGCGCTCAGGTGCGCCGGCAGCTTGTCCATGAGCGCTGCCACGCCCCCCATGCTCTCGAGCTGGCGCAGCTGCGCGAGGAGGTCATTCAGGTTGAAGTCCTTGCCCTTGCTGAGTTTCCGGGCGAGCTTCTCCGCCTCCTCGCGGTCGACCTTGCGCGTGACCTCCTCGACGAGGCTCAGCACGTCCCCCATGCCGAGGATCCGCGAGGCCATGCGCTCGGGCTGGAACACCTCGAGCGCCTCGGGCTTCTCGCCGACGCCAACGAACAGGATGGGCCGGCCAGTGACGTGGCGCACCGACAATGCCGCGCCCCCGCGTGCGTCGCCATCGGCCTTGGTGAGCACGATGCCGGTGAGATCGAGCGCGGCACCGAAGGCACGCGCTGCATTGACGGCGTCCTGGCCGGCCATGCTGTCCACGACGAACAGGGTCTCGACTGGCTCGAGCTTCGCGCCGAGCTCGCGCACCTCCTGCATCATCTCGTCGTCGACGTGCAGGCGGCCCGCGGTGTCGACGAGCAGCACGTCGTACAGGCCGCGGCGTGCCTCGGTGAGGGCGTCGGTCGCGATGCCAAGTGGCGGCCGCGACGCATCGGCGTGCGCCACGTCGACGCCGAGTTGCGCGCCGAGCCGCTCGAGCTGCAGCATCGCGGCGGGGCGATATACGTCGGTCGAGACGAGCAGCGCGCGCTTGCGCTCGCGCTCCCGGAGCCAGAGCGCGATCTTCGCCGCAGTCGTGGTCTTGCCGGCTCCCTGCAGGCCCGCGAGCAGGATC
This sequence comes from Steroidobacteraceae bacterium, assembly GCA_018059685.1. Taxonomy (GTDB): domain Bacteria; phylum Pseudomonadota; class Gammaproteobacteria; order Steroidobacterales; family Steroidobacteraceae; genus RPQJ01. The sequence continues at coordinate 5,719 of JAGOXN010000175.1, forward strand.
ACGGCGGGCGGCTGCGTCCGCAGGTTGAGCGGCCGCACGCCCTCCCCGATCACGCGCACCAGTTCCTCGTGGATCACCCGCACCAGCGCCTGGCCTGGCGTGAGGCTCCGGTGTATTTCGAGCCCGATCGCGCGCGCCTTCACCGCGTCGATGAA